>DASSWO010000217.1:0-15307 GCA_035704795.1 Methylophaga sp.
ATGCCGCCAAACTGGCACAACGTGGCATAACCCTGACAGAGGTTCGCAATGCCATTCAGGCACGCAACAGTGATACCTCAGCAGGCGATTTGGATGACGGTAAACGCCGGTATTTACTGCGAACTGTCGGCCGCTTTGATAGCACAACCGATTTAGAAAACCTGATCCTTGCTCACCGTAACGGCACCGATATTCTGCTCAAAGACATTGCCACTGTTGAGCTGGATCATTTTGAAACCCGGGAAGTAGCCATTATCAATGACAAAAGAGCGCTGAATCTGGCCGTTAAGCGTGAGCCTGGCTCTAATGTGATTGATATCAAGTATGAGATGCTTGATGTGGTCGATAGGATGCGCGAAGAGCTGCTAATTCCCAATGGGCTCGATATCGTTCTATTGGGTGATGATGTTCGCTATGTTGAGGCATCGATAAAAAATGTCTCGCAGAATCTGCTGCTTGGTGCGCTATTGGCAACACTTATTCTGTTTTTATTCTTGCGCACCGCCCGCGGAACACTGATAGGCCTGATGGGAATGCCGGTGTGTGTCATTGCTGCCTTTTTAGGGCTGCTTATCTTTGATCGCACCATCAATGTGATTTCGCTGGCCGGTATCGCTTTTGCCATTGGTATGACCGTCGATAACACTATCGTCGTATTGGAAAGCATTGAGCAGGCCAGACGCCGCGGTCTGGATAGGATTGAAGCCGCCATTACCGGGGTTAGGGAAGTCTGGACCGCGGTATTAGCGTCCAGTATGACCACCATTTTGGTATTTGCGCCGGTATTGCTGGTCCAGGAAGAAGCCGGTCAAATATATTCGGATATTGCTATTGCGATATCAATCGCGATTTTAGCGTCAATGCTATTTGCCGTTGCGGTCGTGCCTGCAGCTTGTGCGCGGTTTGGTCTTGGCAATGGTAACGGCAAAAGCCTTGATGATCTGCATAAGCCAGGCATCATTCTTAATGCCGTAAGCTGGATGAGCGCAGGCAATGTTCGCCGTATCAGCACCATGTTGATTATGATATTTGTGACCATTGTTGCGGCTTGGTATCTGATGCCACCAGCAGAGTACTTACCAGAAGGCGAAGAACCTAAAGCATTCACGTCAATGAATGCCCCGCCCGGTACCAACCTGACTGTAATGCTGGATATTGCCAATGAAATTAACGACATCCTGGCCAATGCCCGCCTGGCCGATCCCAGTGAATTCCATCAGGGCAATGCGCCCATCCCTGCTATCGCCTATTATTTTATTAGGGTATCACCCACTGGACTGCGGGTACTGAGCGAACCTAAAAACACAGACGATATTGAAGCCATGATGCGTAGTCTGACCGAGCTATTTGAAAGTTATCCCGGTATGCGCGCCTTTTCGGGGCGCGGTTCGATCATTTCCAGCAGTCAAGGTGGTACGCGCGCTGTGAATTTGGATATTTCTGGACCCGATATGGCAAATCTCTATCGTACCGCCGAGTTTGCCTATGAACGCGCTGAGGATTTATTTGAAAACCCACAGATTGATTCCATTCCCACTTCTTTATCGTTGGACCAACCGTTAATTGAAATTCGTCCCCGCTGGCACCGTTTAGCTGAAGTCGGCTTTACTGCCGATGATTTTGGTTTTTCGGTGGCAGCACTCAGTGATGGTGCTTATGTCGATGAATTTTTCCTTGAAGATGACAAAGTCGATATCTTTTTATACAGCAACGCCGGCCAGCAGCAGGATCTGGCCGGCCTCGCCGCGATGCCAATAATGACACCCAGTCAAAATGTATTGCCTTTAAATGCACTAGCCGATCTGACCGAAACGGTCGACAGTGACAGCTTGCGGCGAGTTGATGGCCGGCGTACGGTGACTTTACTGATTATTCCGCCGCGTGATGTCGCTCTGGAAACAGCCGTCAATAAAGTTCGAAATGAAATGATCCCGACCATGCAAACGGAAGGGGAAATCGCCAAAGGTGTCAGCCTGAGCATTTCCGGGGCATCAGATCAGCTTGATGCCACCCGTGAGTCTTTATCTGAAAACCTGTTGGTTGCCGTAGTGCTGATTTATTTATTGCTGGTGGCAATTTTCTCGCACTGGGGCTATCCATTGATTATTCTGGCAACCGTACCTCTCGGGATAGCGGCCGGTATTGTCGGCCTGGTCGGTATTAATAATTCAGGGCCATTGCTGGCGCTGGTCGGTCTACCGCCTATTATTCAGCCCTTCGATATGATCACCATGCTGGGCTTTGTGATTTTATTGGGTACCGTCGTTAATAACCCGATCCTGATTGTTGAACAGGCACGGCGCAACTTGGTTGATGCCAGCCTTACCATTCATGAGGCCGTTAATCAGGCCGTGGCAACACGCTTACGACCGATTTTAATGTCGACGCTGACCACTATTTTTGGCCTGGCACCGCTGGTACTGATCCCCGGCGCCGGTGCAGAACTGTACCGTGGTGTCGGGATTGTTGTGTTAGTCGGGATTTTTGCATCAATGATTATCACCCTGACCTTTCTGCCCTGCCTGCTGGTTTATGTTTTATCGCTGACTAAACGTGGTCGACAAAAGGCGATGGTCTGATGCAGGCAACAGATGTTGATCGAGTGATTGAAATGGCCTGGGAAGATCGCACGCCATTTGAAGCGATTGCGGTACTGTTTGGCCTGAAAGAAGCTGATGTGATAGCCCTGATGCGCCGGGAGTTAAAACCGGGCTCATTCCGGCTCTGGCGGGCGCGTGTCAGCGGCCGTAAAACCAAACATCTCAAATTGCGGGATCCTGCAGTGGGCCGGGCGTATTGCCCAACCCAATACAAGCCCTAACTAAATACTAATCGCCATAAACGATTTGACGATAATGTATAAATTGGCCAACCAGCCAATCATAAACACCATCGAACGGAATGTTGGTTGATTCAGCGCATAAAACACCGGATGCAGCAGCCTGCTGCATAAAAACAATATGGCTGCATAGCCGAGCGAATACAAATCAATGCTAGAAAAAAACGCCAGCATACAGGCCACGGCGTAAAACACCAGTGCTTCCCAGGCATTTTGCTGGGCAGCATAAATTCGCGCCGCCAACCCAGACATTTCCGCCTGTTGCTGGCGGGGGTGGTTATTATCAAATTTACCGAACTGTTTTAGCCTTAAATAGCCACCGATTACCGCCAGTGTCATTGGCAGCAGCGACACAATAAACAGCACCGTAAATAAACTTGGCATAACCATTATCCCCTAAATTATTTCAGTTTTGACGCCAGAAAATCGATAAACCGCTGCCATGAACGACTATCGGCAACGGCATCATAACGCTCACCAGTGAATACCGTAAAGGCATGATCAGCACCGCCATAACTAATCATTTCATGTGCGACCTGATGTTGCTCTAACTGCACCGCCAAATCAGCAAAATCATTCATGCTGATCATCTGATCGGCTGTGCCATGAAATACTAGAACCTCACCGTCGGTTTGGCTGTAATCCTGGCCTTCCGGCGTACTCAATCCACCATGAAAGCTGACAAATCCCTGCATTGCCACGCCACTGCGCGCCATTTCCAGTGCCACTGCGCCGCCAAAACAATAACCCAACACCACCGTATTATTAATATCAGCGCCCAGTTTACCTGCCTCAGTTAAAGCAGCCTGCATTAATTGGCGCATTTTCTGGCGATCTTGATATAACTCGCCGGTATGTTGTTGTTTATCTTTGACCTCAGTTGGCCGAATATCTTTGCCGAATAAATCGACAGCAAACACCGCATAACCCAACTCTTTAAGCATCTCGGCGCGGTGTTTTTCATAAGCCGTCAGCCCATCCCAATCATGAACCAGCAACACCAGTGGGGCATTGTCAGCGGGGCTAACGAAATACCCCTGGTAGGTTTCATTTTCGACCTGATAATCTAAAGATTCTGCGGCGACCGGCAGCGCTACCGCCAAAGCCAATATGGCTGACAACCAATACATAAAGCACCCCTTATTTAAATAAGGATACTAATATCACCGGCCGGCTGTGAAAAATATCTGAAAATAGGGATTTATTTATCTTTAAGGGTTTGCTGCAACTCGCTGAGTTGTTTGCGAATGGCGACCAGCTCTTGATTGCTGCGTCGGCTTTCTTCTATCAAATCACGCAAGCGATCTTTGGTACCAAAAATGGCAAATGGCAGTAAAAACCACAAAATCCCGAGCACCAATAAAAACAAAATCCATATCGCGCCGAGACTGGTGATAGCTTCCATTATGACTCCTGTGATGTCTGCAAATGACGTTGTTTAAGGCTTAGGCAGCACTGCCCTCGGCCTGATGGTAACGCTGAACACGCTCTACCTCATGCCCCGATCCCATTATCACGGGCACCCGCTGATGTAATTCTGTCGGCTGAATATCGAGAATACGCTCGCTACCCGTGGTGCTGACTCCCCCAGCTTGTTCGACAATAAAACTCATTGGGTTGGCTTCATACAACAAACGCAGTTTGCCACCCTGTTTGGCGATTTTGCTGTCTATCGGATACATAAAAATACCGCCGCGGGTCAGCAGCCGGTAAACCTCTGAAACCATCGATGCCACCCAGCGCATATTAAAATTCTTTTCCCGTATACCCTCGGTACCTTGAATACACTCGTCGATATAACGCTGCACCGGTGGCTGCCAGAAACGTTGGTTGGACATATTGATGGCAAATTCAGCAGTGTCCTTCGGGATATGCATATTGGGATGGGTCAGGATAAATTCTCCGACATCCCGATCCAGGGTAAACCCATTAACACCATTACCGGTGGTCAGTACCAACACGGTTGCCGGACCATATACGGTAAAACCGGCGCAAACTTGCTGGGTGCCGGGTTGCAGAAAATCTTTCAGGGTGGGATTTTTGTTTTTGCCGTCGTAACGCAAAACGGAGAAGATACTGCCCACCGACATATTGATATCGATATTGGATGAACCATCCAGTGGATCAAAACAAATCAGGTATTTGCCTTTGGGAAATTTGGCAGGGATATGAATGATATCTTCAATTTCTTCCGAGGCCATGGCAGCTAAATGGCCGGTCCACTTCAACTGATCAATCATCACATCATTGCTGATGATATCGAGTTTTTTCTGGGTTTCACCCTGAATATTTTCAGTCTCGGCATAACCACCCAAGCCTATCAAACCACTACGGCCGACCAAATGTGAAATCTGTTTGCAGGCACTGATAATATCGTTAAGCAGGCCGGATAAATCCCCGGTGGATTCACGATGCGCCCGCTGACTTTCAACAATAAACTGGCCAACCGACTTGCCGATTTCAGACATAAACGCCCCTTATTTGGCGGTCCGGATCAAGTGTTTGCGACAACAAATAACATCCGCAGATTTCACAGACTAACGCAGATGAATCGGATCGGATAATTTTATTGATTAGCTGAGAAACTCCAGCGTGAAAAGCATCATAGCGTCGAATAATCCAGCTAAATATTAGCTGTTTAATCTGCGACCATCTGCGTAATCTGCGGATTTTTGTTTCTCTGTATCCTCTGTAATTCTTCGGTTATCTTTAAAATAGTGCCGTTAAAGTTTAACCAACAGCTCACCCATGCCCAGACTTCCGATATCACCAGCGTAACGTTGTACCCGTGAAAACGGTTCTAATTTGGCAAATGTGCTGTCGAGCTTTTTAAAGGCCGCAAACATTAACGGTAAAAATGACAAGGTATGGGCACCACAATCATTGAAATTGGCGCCAATACCATGCTGTGGCATTTTGGTCAGCAACAAAGTGCCACGCTTCATGCCGTAACCTAAATGCCTGCCGACATCACCGATCACAGCAATGGTGCCGGACACCATACGCGCGCCACAATAATCCCCGGCATTACCTTCAATCAAAATCATGCCACGGCGCATATGATCACCAGTACGCTCACCGCTATTACCGGTAATGATAATAGTGCCGCCCGTCATACCATTTTTGTAACCAGATCGGGCAGCGCCAACAAAATCACCGGCATTGCCGTGAATTTTAATTTGCCCGCCTTTCATTTCACAGCCGCTGTAAATAAAGCTGTCGCCGTGAACGATAATATTACCGCCAGTCATAAACTGGCCTAAATAAGCACCGACATCACCTTCAATTGTGATGGTGCCTTGCGACATCGCATGGCCAACATGATCCAGTTTGCTGCTGCTGTTTTTAAATTGGATCTCGTTAACATCATCGCCGCTGATATCGAATAATGCGGCAACAGGCAGTGATAAACGTCCTGAAACCAATTCTATCGTGGCAATATCATCAGCACTTTTACCAGCCAGTTTATCCGGTGTTAATGGCGAACAATCGACACGTTGCGCTACTTCCGCTTTTAAGGTTAATGTCAGCGCGCTCATGCCATGATCTCCCGTAAATGAAAGTGGAAGGGACCGAGTTTTCCGCCGTAGTTACCTGCACTGATGCGGCGGATACCATTATCGGCGCCCAAATCACAGGCCGCCTGAATGCCTACGCGCATGGCTTTGTCGATATCTTCTTTGGTCAGACCATCAATCACGATTTCCATTACCGATTCCACTTCCGGCGAACATTCGGTTTTGGTCTGGCCTTTTAAGGTCGGACAAAAAGCATCGTTGGTCGAAGCACTCAGGGCTTTATATTTTGAACCGACTTTGGAGCCTGAACGCACCACGCCACCCGGAAACGGCATAATGACATTGGGAATTTTTTTCATAGCTTTGATAGCTGCTTCACAAGCAGCCAGTGCCTGCGGTTGTGATTCGGCAAGGATCAGAAAGTTACCACCACCAACGGCAGAGACCACGCCGGTATTTTCCTGGGTTAAAAACTCACCATCCATAACCGGAATACGCCAGTAACGTTTGCCGTCGATCATTTTCGAAATCTGGAAACCATCACCAAAGAAACGCAGATTTTTACCAAGCGCTATATCTTTGCCCTCTTCACCCTCTATGCCTGAAAACAAAGCGGTGGTTGGCGCAGTGAGTACGCACTGACCGGCACGGGTTTCTACTTGTTTAGCAAGGCCCTTACCACCCATGGCAAATATTAAACACGCCACACCGGGACGGCCGTCAGGTGTTTCTGACGGATCTAACGGTCGTTCAATCGACGCTTCACAACCACAGGCGATGACTGATGTGGCAAACCCGGTAAAGGCAACGGCGGAATTCATCGCCCATTCGAGATTCTGGGCGGTAATGATGATGCGCGTGCCTTTCATCGGAAAAGCTTCGGCAAAGGTTTCGTCGATGGTCACTCCATTGATGATCACAGCTTGCCTCCTTTATGCAGCGGCTGGATAGTCAAACTGCCTCGACCATCATCAACAATTTCATCATTGCTGATTTTGAAATTACTCAGCTTCATAGTGTGGTATTTGTCAAAGTATTGCTGCAACGGTTTTTCGATGCCGACATCGTATTCCGGCTTGACCACATGGGTGGTGCCCCAGGTGATTTTCTGTACTTCACCCTGACGTACTACCAGCTCGCCGTCTTTAAATACGTAATCTGGCTTGGCGAACATTTTTTCGCGATCTTCATGATCGGTATATACAGTGATATCCGCTGCGGCGCCGACGCCCAGATGACCCCGATCCGCCAGACCGACTAATTTGGCAGCCCCGGCGCGGGTCATGATAGCAATTTCGTACAGTGTATATTCACGTTCAATCGACGCTAAATTGGTCGCTTTTTGTGCTTCCGGATGCAACGTTGATAACGTGTCGTTACGGAAGGTTTTATCCATCAGCAATTTAATCAGATGTGGATAGCTGGTAAACGGCGCACCATTCGGGTGATCAGTCGTCAGGAAGATCCGCCATGGATCATTAACCAGCAGAAAAGTTTCCAGACCAATCATCCATTGCAACGCATTAACGTAGCTTTGATCTTTGTACTTAAACGGCACCACACCGCAACCCGCATCGCACTCGATATCCATACACACCCATTTATTAGGGTGTGAATGCGGCGCGCCGGCAAACTGGCGCATACTGTCACCAGATGCAGTGACCGTTTGACCGAATAAGATCTGGCCCACATCCACGGTGATATTTTTATGTTTATTAATCGCTTCGGCAATTTCAGCGGCGCCGGATGAAAACTTAAAATCCCCTTCGGTGCCGTAGCTATGGAACTGGATATGCGTCAAATGCATCGGCAAACCTTCAGCGCCCTGGATGGTATCGAGCGTAGTTTGCATATTGCCCGGCACACCGAGATTACAGCCATGCACATGTAACGGATGGGGCACGCCGATTTCTTTTACTGCCGTTGACAGCCGGTGCAGGATATCGCGTGGTGTGACGCCATAAAATTCATTTTTCTCATCCAGATCCAGCTTGCGCTGATTAAACTTAAAGGCACTGATGCCGCCCGGATTAACCACTTTCAGGCCCACAGCCTGAGCGTGATTAATGGTCCAGGCAACGTAGTTATTAATCGCTTCCTGATCGGCGTTGGCAGCCATCATGCGTAGCAGAAAATCATCACTACCGAGCATGACATAACCGCCTTTATCGATGATCGGCGTGTCATGCATTTCCATATGTGCCTGACGGGCATTAATGGGTAATACTGCTGGTTCAAAACCGGCGGTATAGCCCATTTCAGCATAACGATAACCTGTGGTTAAAGTGCTCGGCGCGGCATGTCCGGTGCCACTGCGCAGCAATTCGGTGCGGGCATAAACTTCTTCGGCGTGATCTTCGGGCAACATGGTGCGGGCAATATTGATCTTACCGCCGCCGATATGAGTGTGCATATCGATGGCACCAGACATAATGACTTTGTCACGCACATCGATTTCTTGATCAACACGGCCATCGGCAGGTTTTTCAACGATACGGCCATCACGGATATAAATATCACGGACGACGTTTTCTTGATTATGTGCCGGATCGTAAATCCGGCCACCAGTCAGTTTCAAAAGCATATTATCTCCTACAGGGCCTGTTCGACTGCACTGAGCACATCAAACACGCTCGGTAAGCCGCTGTCGCGTAATTTTTTCAAAGGCATTGAGACCACACTGTCACAGCGGAAAGTACGGCCAACATGATCGATACCGGGAACACCGACCGGGATAAACACATCCGGTTCGGTTTCAAACTGCATACCACTGCGGCCAAGAACAAAGGTTTGGGCTGTACTTGAAGGCGGCGTGCCTTCCACGTTAAATGCATTAACCCAAATCAGCAGATCCACTTCGTTTTCGGCCAGCATCCGCCGACTGTCAAAAATAAATGGATCATATTCCGGATAACCACGCTGGAAACTACTGCGCATCGGATAACCACTTTGCCATGAAGCCACGGCATTAACCGTGGTATCACCCTGTTTGCCACCCAGTGGCAGCCCGCTACTGCGGGCCGACTTATTGAGTTCTTTAATAGCTTCGCAGAGCATCTGAATACTGGTTTCGGCGTGATCATAGTTAAGCTGCATGCCAGACCAGGCAAATACCGAATATTTGGCCGCTTTCAGGGTGTCAGTTAATTGTTGTAAATCGCTGACTTTGATACCGCCAACTGATTCAGCCTGAACTATTTTGCCGTTAATCAAAGCCCGTAAAACCGATAACACTTCCGGTAAATCGGCATCATCACAGGCGAGTACCTCGGCCTTACGACCATCTGATGCCGTTGATGCATCAGCCGATGGTGCTTTACCTAAATAAATAATTTGTCGTTGATTGATATCCACAGCAAACATCGATTCAGCCGGCCAGATAACCCGCTCGAAAAACCGCGGAAAACTACTTTCAATATCACTACCCACCACAACAATGACATCGGCACGATTGCGCACTTCTGTCAAAGTAGTGGTCATGTAACCGGTGTCTTGCAACACCAGAATATTGCGAAATGCTGCTGGCGAAAATTGACTGTCGACGCTGGCACCACTTTTATCCGCTAAAGCCATCGCCGCCCGGGCACCATTTAAATCTGTGCCCAATCCACCTATCAAGGGTTGTTTCGCGGTGCGTAAATGTTCGGCAATATGTGATACCGCTTGTTCCAGCGTGACTTCTTTACCTCGAATACGCGGCTGAATATCACCCAACGGTGTTTCAAATGCCGGCGTATTAATCATATCGCCATTTTCCAGCACTTTTAATTGATTGCCATTAACCTCAATAACCAGATCATCTGCGGCGATACCGCAAAATGGACTGGCGACTTCCTGCCAGGTGGTGGCGGTGCTTGCATCATTCATTTTGCAATTCCTCGGATAATACGTAACTACCTTGGGGCGCTACCGCGCTGCTTCAAGCAAAAACTGCCCGTGTTTTTAACTTAACTATGTTTGGCTCGCAACAACAATGAATCTATGGCGTTTTCGCGTAATTGTTTTTGCATGGCATCCGCTTGGGCTCGGCCAGCGATAGGGCCTATCTGTACCCGATGCCAAGTATCTTTATCGTCAATAGTCACGGTCTGAACTTTGGATTCAAAACCCAGAAATGCCAATTTTGCGCGATAGGCATCGGCATCAGAAAGTTTTTTAAACGAGCCAACCTGAATCATATAACTTTCGGTTATTTCGCCTTTGGCTGTCTCTGCCGGTATGGGTGTTTCAGGTTCCACCGTTTCTTCTGGTGGTGCCGTGACAATTGCCTGTTGCTTGGCTTGTGGTCGGGTAACGACCTCTTCCGATTCCGGCAACAATGTATAAAAATCAAAAGTCGGTTCAATACCAGCTGATTTTTTTTGCTGTTGTGCAATTTTTGGTGTGCCATCAGCCGGAACATTATCTTTTAAATGCACCAGAAACATAACAAAAGCGCCGACGGCAAAACTGAGCAGCATTGGCCCCCAGGGCATGCTGCCGCGTTGTTGTTGCTGACGGTTACGACTATTTTGTTTTGCTGCCATAACAGGCCCCTTACATCGATTGTGGCGCAGAAACGCCCATTAAACCCAGACCATTGGCAATCACCTGCCGGACTGCTGCAATCAATGTTAATCGCGCTTGCGTCATCGATAAATCATCACTGATAAATTGGTAAGCGTTGTAGTAGGTATGAAAATCACGGGCCAAATCCATCAGATAATGCGCCAGTAAATGTGGTGTGTAATTAACGGCCGCCAATTCCAGAATCTCCGGATAACGTGCCAGCATAGTCAACAGGGCTTGTTCATGATCGGTATTTAACAGTTGCAAATTGTTAAGACCAGCCGATTGATCCCAGTCACCTTTTCGCTCTGCTAACTGACGGAAAACACTGCAAACCCGTGCATGGGCATACTGCACGTAATACACCGGATTATCATTGCTTTGCGATTTGGCCAGCTCCAAATCAAAATCCATATGCTGATCGGCGCTGCGCAACACATAAAAAAACCGCGCCGCGTCATTACCGACTTCTTCACGTAATTCTCGCAAGGTGACAAACTCACCGCTACGGGTCGACATACCCACTTTTTCGCTGCCACGGTATAACACCGCAAATTGCACCAGTAACACTTTCAACTTATCAACATCTTGCTGCATGGCCTGCACCGCAGCTTTAACCCGCGGAATATAGCCGTGATGATCAGCGCCCCAGATATCAATAATGTGATCAAAACCACGCTGATACTTGTGCAGATGATAGGCAATATCTGAGGCGAAATAAGTCGCCTGACCGTTGTCTCGAACGACAACGCGATCTTTTTCATCGCCAAATTCTGTCGATTTAAACCACCAGGCACCTGCTTGCTGATACAACATATCAGCGGCTTTCAACGTCTCAATCGCTTTATCAACAACGCCGCTTTCTACCAAAGAACGTTCCGAAAACCACTCATCATATTCAGCGCCAAATTGCGCCAAATCTTCACGGATATCGCCCAAAATAGCATTAAGACCGGTATCAAATACGGTGCGGTAATCAACTTTACCCAGTAACTTTTTGGCTTGTTCGGTTAAACCATCAATGTGCGCTTCTTTATCACCGCCTTGCGGTTCATCAGTTGGCACATCGGCAAAAACTTCAGCAGCGGGACGCAAAAAAGCGCTGTTATGATTTTGTTCAAGCTCAGCGGCGATATCACGGATATAGTCGCCACGATAACCATTGCTTGGAAAAGTGATGTTTTCACCCAGTAATTCCAGATAACGCAACCAAACACTGGTCGCCAAGATATCCATCTGCCGGCCGGCATCGTTAACGTAATATTCGCGGTGTACATCAAAACCGACCGCTTTCAGCAGACTACTGACAACACTGCCGTAGGCAGCGCCGCGGCCATGCCCAACATGCAGCGGTCCGGTGGGATTGGCCGAAACAAATTCGACCTGCGCTTTTTTACCGGCGCCGATATTACTGAGACCAAACTGCCCGGCCTTGGTTAATACTTCGTTAACCACTTGCTGTTTGGCAGCTTCTGTTAAAAACAGATTAATAAAACCGGGACCGGCGATTTCGGCTTTTGCCAATACGCTATCAGCCGGCAAATTATCGATAATCAGCGTGGCAATTTGCCGCGGATTCATTTTTGCCGGTTTGGCCAGCACCATGGCGATATTGCATGCGAAATCACCATGCGCTTTATCTTTGCTGCGCTCAATGTTGATGTTGGCATCAATATCAGCCGGTAATTGTTGTTGCTGTTGAAGCGTGGTTAAAGTCTGTTGCAGCAGCGTTATCAGGTGTGCTTTCAAAAGAGGAGGCTTCCGGTTTGATGATTATCAAAAATGGCATTTTAACTGATCAAAGCCGCGATAACATCACCGCAGCCGTTTACAACGGATTTATAATAATTCTATTGGATCAATATCCAGCGACCAGCGTACTTTACGGGCCAGTTTACTACGGCTGATATTTTCCATCGCCACATCAATTAACCGATGCAAAGCATTGCGTGACTGACTGCAAAATACTAATTGCGCGCGATAACGCCCGGCACGTTTTTCCATCAGCGCGGGTACCGGCCCCATGATTTGCACGTGACTTGGCTGGCCGAGTTGATCTGAAATTTCCTGTAATAAACTGATGGCTTGTTCAGCGAAAGGCGATTCTGCGCGCCATATTGCCCAAAAACTTGCTGGCGGTAATTGCATGCTGATGCGTTCATTTAACAAATCTTCAGCCAATTTGCCGTAATCCTGTGCCAACACCTGCTGCCAGAACGGGTGGCTGATTTGCCGGGTTTGAATCAGTACTTCACCCTGCACTTCGCCCCGCCCGGCTCTGCCGGTCACTTGCACAATGGACTGTGCCAAATATTCACTGGCCCGAAAATCAGCACTGAATAAGCCTTGATCGGCATCCAGAATTCCAACCAACGTGACTTTATGAAAATCATGGCCTTTGGCGAGCATTTGTGTGCCGACCAAAATAGCCGATTCACCGTCACGGATAGGCTGGAATAAATTATCAAAGGCATTAACGGATTGCGTGGTATCCCGGTCGATGCGAAGGACCTGCGTATCCGAAAACAGCTTTTGCAATAGCTGTTCAATTTTTTCCGTGCCGGCGCCATAAGTATTTAAATCTTCGGCATTACAGCTGGGGCATTGAGTTGGCAATCGCTGAATCAAGCCACAATGGTGACAAAACAGTTGTTGTCGCTGTTGATGTACAACCATTTTGGCATCACAGCTTTTGCATTGGGCTTGCCACTGACAGCTGTGACACATTAAAACCGGTGCAAAACCTCGACGATTAATAAACAGCAAAACCTGTTGCTGTTTTTGCAGATGTTGCTGGATTTTTTGCTGCAAGGCCTGACTAATAACGGCTTGAGGTTCAAGACTCAAATCGATCAAAGACACATTAGGCAATGCAGCATTACCTGCGCGCTTTTTTAATTCCAGTAATTGATATTTGCCAAGTTTGACCTGATGCAAACTTTCCAGTGACGGGGTTGCACTGCCTAAGACTATCGGGATATTTAAGTTTTTTGCCCGCATCAGCAAGATATTGCGAGCGTGATAACGAAGACCATCCTGTTGTTTGTAGGCGCTGTCGTGCTCTTCATCAATAATCAGTAAGCCCGGTCGCTTTAATGGCATAAACACCGCTGAACGGGTACCGATAATGACATCTACTTCGCCGCTGTTGGCTAAACACCACGCTTGTTTTCGCTGAGTGTCGTTAATGGCTGAATGACTTAATACGACTCTGCCGGTTAATCCGGCTTTAAACCTCGCGACGAACTGACCACTTAAACTGATTTCAGGGATCAGGATAAGTACTTGTTTGCTTTGTTTTATCTGCTCACGGGCCAGCGTTAAATAGACTTCGGTTTTGCCGCTACCGGTTATGCCATGTAGTAAAAACGGTTGGAATTGATCGATTTTCTGTCCAATGTTTTGACAGATTTGTAATTGATCATCATTGAGCGGCCAGCTTTTTTCAGTGATTTCATGTGTCATTTCAACGTCAGTTTGTTGAAAAGAAGTCACCAGTGATTTTTCTTCTAAGCCTTTCAGACTGCTTTTGACTGAGCCCAATTTGTTTTTTAACACATTCTCACTTAGTCCATTCGGGTATTGCTGTAAGGCTTCGAGGATCTGCTGCTGTTTTTGGCTGAGCTTAACTGAGCTGTGATTTACCACTTGCCAGACCGTTTGCTGATTGGTTTGCAATGATTCGCCCTGACGGATTTTTTTTGGTAAAGCGGTTGCGAAACAATCACCGATCGGATGATGGTAATAACGACTCAGCCAAAGGATAAGGTCAAATAATTCCTTATCAAGGCAGGCCGTGTCATCAAGTCGCTCAATAATCGGTTTTAGTTTGCGATCCTGCTCATCGGTAGTTTTTATGGCCGTGACAATGCCAATAACGTCTTTATTGGCAAATGAAACTTTGGCGCGCATACCTGTTTGCCAAACTCGTGCAGGTTCATCTGATAAATAATCAAATGTTTGTCTGAGTGGACAATTGATGGCAATTTCGATGATGCAGGACATTAATCAATATAAGTTAAGAGATAGAAAGATCTTTAGTGATGTTAATGTTTATTGCCTGTGTATAGCGGGATAAATTTGTTTTGTGATGATAAATGAACAACTTAAGTTAGGTTTACCTTGTGGGTAACTTTACTTTTGCGGCATGGGACACTTGTGGATAAATAGTGTAGTTATCCACAAGTAAAGTTATCCACAGCTTATGATCCCCTCTGTGCTAGCAAGCATACCGATCCTGTACAGACCTTATACAAGTTATGGTAAAACTTTAAGTTATTGTAAGTAATAGCAATATTAAAAATCATGTAATTACCTGAAGGGTGATTTATTCACTTAAGATATTGCCGGAAGGCGTTTCGTTACTGGCTGAAGTTCGTGATCGCCGGTGTATAACTGATAT
>DASSWO010000233.1:0-4094 GCA_035704795.1 Methylophaga sp.
GAAGATTAATTTCAAACATACGTGGCGACATGGAATATAAAGACTATTACAAAATTTTAGGCGTCGACCGCACCGCCCCTGCCGAGGACATTAAGAAGGCCTATCGGCGGCTGGCGCGTAAGTACCATCCTGATGTCAGCAAAGAGCCGAATGCCGAAGATAAATTCAAAGAACTCGGCGAGGCTTATGAAGTGCTGCGCGATCCCGAAAAACGCGCACAGTACGATCAATTTGGCGGCCAGTATCGTCATGGTCAATCCTTTACGCCGCCACCTGGCTGGCAAGACAGTGCCGGCGGTTTTGGTCGCGGCAACAGTAATTTCAGCAGCTTTTTTGAAAATATGTTTGCCAGCGGCATGGGCGGTGGTGGACGTGGGGACAGTTTTTTTGCCCGGGGTGAGGATGTAAACGCCAAAATTACGATCAGTCTGGAAGAAGCATTTCACGGCACCAATAAAAGCATTCGCAGACCAACTGGCGCCTCACAGACAGGGACCGTTAACGTCAAAATTCCGGCCGGTGTCAGCGCCGGTCAAAAAATTCGATTAGCTGGCCAGGGCAAAGCCGGCATGGGTGGTCAGGCAGGTGATCTGTATTTAGAGATCCAGATTGCCTCACATTCATTTTTTCGTGTTGAAGACAAAGATTTGCATTTAGATCTGCCACTCGCCCCCTGGGAGGCAGCACTCGGCACCAAGGTAACGGTGCCAACATTGGCCGGTAAAATCAGTTTGACCATCCCGGCCGGTGCCCGTAGCGGCCAGAAAATGCGTCTGAAAGGTCGCGGTTTGCCCGGCAAACCAGCGGGTGATCAATTTGTTGTATTACAAATTCAAACACCACCGGCGAGCAGCGATTCGCAAAAAGTGCTGTACCGGAAAATGGCTGACTCTTTTGAATTTAACCCGCGTGAAGCGTTGGAAAAAGCCTTTTAAGGAGTACAACTCACATGACAAGTTTTAAATCTGCTTTGGTATGGCTGGCTGGGTTGCTCCTGATTGGCCAAATCGCCTTCGCTGCACTGCCGTTCCCGTGGCTTAATGATGACCAAAAAATGCCGACGCTGGCACCCATGTTGGATCGCACCAAGTCTGCCGTGGTTAATATCGCGACCCGTGCTGAAGTGCCAATCCGTGACAATCCATTAATGAATGATCCGTTTTTCCGGCGGTTTTTTAATATTCCCGATCAACCGCGTACCCGTCAGACACAAAGTCTGGGGTCCGGCGTTATTTTTAATGCTCGCGAAGGTCTGGTACTGACCAATAACCATGTGATCCATCGCGCTGATGAAATTACAGTGTCATTGGTCGATGGCCGCAGCTTTCAGGCTGAAGTGGTCGGCACCGATCCAGCCACTGACAACGCATTGATCAAAATTCCTGCTGAAAATCTCAATGCCCTGCCACTCGCAGATTCTGATAAATTGCAGGTCGGCGATTTTGTGGTCGCGATTGGTAATCCCTTTGGACTAGGCCAAACGGTGACTTCAGGTATTGTCAGCGCATTGAGTCGAACGGGCCTGGGACTTGAAGGGTATGAAGACTTTATTCAAACCGATGCCTCTATCAATCCCGGTAACTCTGGTGGTGCGCTGGTCAATCTGCGTGGTGAGTTAGTGGGGATTAATACAGCGATTTTCTCCCCTCAAAATTCCGGCAATATTGGTATCGGCTTTGCCATTCCCAGCAATCTGGTCAAACAAGTCACCGATCAATTACTGGAATTTGGTGAAGTGCGACGTGCCTATTTAGGTGTGCAAATGCAGGACATCACACCAGAACTCGCAAAAGCCTTTGATATTGAATACAACCGCGGCGCTGTGATTACCAAAGTCGCCCCCGGTTCGGCCGCTGAGAAAGCCGGCCTTAAAGTTGGCGATATTGTTACCGCTATCGACGGTCTTTCGTTAAAAAATGCTGCCAATCTGCGTAATGCCATTGGTTTGGTACTGGTGGGAAAAACCATCGAGTTGGAAATTATCCGTGATGGCAAAACACGCACCATCAAAGCCAAAATCACCGAAGCGCAACAAAGCCGGCTGGATAATGGCGATGTTCATCCAAAATTAGCTGGCGCAACCTTTGAAGACATCGATCCAGCGTCACCTTATTACGGACGCATAGAAGGCATCCGGATTTATAAAGTGGAACGTGGCAGCCCAGCCTGGCAGGCAGGTTTACGTAGCCAGGATATTATTACCTCGGTCAACCGTCAGCCGGTCGCCAGCCTTGAACAATTTAAGCCATTGGTCAAAAACCAACCTGAATTACTGCTCAATATCGTTCGCGGTGATCGGGCGATGTTTTTGTTATTACGTTAATTATTTTAATCGCGGGCGTCTTTACGCCCGCGGCATTAAGGCATAGGCTGATAAACAAGCGCAACGATTGGGCTTGCTTGCTGTCCGACATTAAACACGTTAAATGCACTTATTTGGTGCGCAATATCAGAGGAATATCCGCTATAAAAGATAAAGGTGCGTTATGACGTCAAATCCACAGACTATCGACTATCTTTAC
Source organism: Methylophaga sp. (assembly GCA_035704795.1). GTDB lineage: Bacteria > Pseudomonadota > Gammaproteobacteria > Nitrosococcales > Methylophagaceae > Methylophaga. The sequence goes on from DASSWO010000233.1 coordinate 2,523, forward strand.
GAAAAGATCGTCAACCGCAATCCCGGTGAGCCAGAATTCCATCAGGCCCTGCATGAAGTGCTGGAAACATTAGAACCCGTTCTGAAAAAACACCCTGAATATGTTAAACATAAAATTATCGAACACCTTTGTGAACCAGAGCGGCAGATCATTTTTCGCGTACCCTGGCAGGATGATAACGGTGAACTCCAAATTAACCGTGGCTTTCGTGTCGGCTTTAACAGTGCGCTGGGCCCATACAAGGGTGGCCTACGGTTTCATCCCAGCGTCAGCATCGGCACCATTAAGTTTTTAGCTTTTGAACAAACCTTCAAAAACGCCCTGACCGGACTGCCCATCGGCAGTGGCAAAGGCGGCTCGGACTTTGACCCCAAAGGTAAATCTGATAACGAAGTGATGCGCTTTTGTCAGAGCTTTATGACCGAGTTGTATCGGCATATCGGCGAATCGACTGATGTGCCAGCTGGCGATATTGGGGTTGGCACCCGTGAAATTGGTTATTTATTTGGCCAATATAAACGTATTACCAATCGTTATGAGTCTGGCGTTATTACCGGTAAGAGCCCTGGCTGGGGTGGTACGGTGATCCGTAAAAAAGCCACCGGTTATGGCGTTGTGTTTTTTGCCGAGGCCATGCTCTGCACCCAGGAAAAAGATCTTAAAGACAAAACCTGTGTGGTTTCCGGCTCTGGCAATGTGGCCATTTATGCGATTGAAAAATTACAGGTCGTAGGCGCGAAGGTCATTGCTTGTTCTGATTCCGACGGCATAATCATCGATAAAAACGGTATTAATGTAGATACCCTGTCGCAAATTAAAGAAGTCGATCGGCAGCGGATCAAAACCTATACCGAATACCATCCGCACGCCGAATATATAGAGGGTGGAAATATCTGGCAGATACCCTGTGACGTGGCATTTCCGTGCGCGACACAAAATGAATTAAATACTGATGATGCCCAAACGCTGATCGATAACGGTTGTATTGCCGTCTGTGAAGGGGCCAATATGCCCTGCACGCCCGATGCCGTGACTTTATTTTTGAAAAATAATATTGCGTATGGTCCCGGTAAAGCGGCTAATGCTGGTGGTGTCGCTTCATCCGCACTTGAGATGCAACATAATGCGACGCGCAGTTCGGGCTTTGAATATAGCGAAGAGCGCTTACATGAAATTATGCTTAATATTCACCGCCAATGTTGCCAAACCGCCGAAGAATTTGGGGTACCGGGCAATTATGTAGTTGGCGCTAATATTGCTGGTTTCCGTCGGGTTGCTGATGCCATGCTCGCGTTTGGCGTAATTTAAACGTCACACATTAAACAATGCTGTATTGATCGCTAACCCGCCGGCCAATACGTTTGGGAGCGCGGCGCTCTCTGTGTTGCGCTGCATCATGCATCATGTAATAACCATCACGCCGGTCTTCATGTTGACGCCGATCGACAAAATGCCGGAACTGACAGTCACAATCTGCAATACGATCACAGGCATTCAACGGTAATTTCGGGGCTTGCAAAGCCAGAAAAATGATCTGTGAGGTTTGCGTTGCTGCCTGACAGGCATTTTTAC
>DASSWO010000242.1:0-4405 GCA_035704795.1 Methylophaga sp.
CGGATCGATGGCATTATCTGCTTCATCATCCAATTGACTCTCATCATCGGCGAGTTCGATTTCAAAGCCTTCCAGTAACTGTTCTACTTCATCGGAATATAGCTGATCGGTATCTTCTGCAATCGGCTCTTCTTCATCAGCAACTTCAGGGCTTTCGCTTTCATCTTCATTGGTAACCGCTTCTGAAATTTCAATTTCAGGTTCTGATTCTGGTTCAATTTCTGGAATAGCCGTTTGCTCGGCTGACGCCGTTGCCAATTCTTGTTCCAGGCGACTGATTTTTGCTGTTAATTCTGCATTTTCGGCAGCCAGTTGTTGGATCTGCTGGCGCTGACTGTCGTTTTCCAGGACCGGCGGCGTTAATGCTAAACCGGCATTAAGCAAGGATTCCATTTGATCCGGCATAGCGCTGAGCGTTTTGCCGTCCTGGTTCACAAACAGATTGAGCAGGTTTTTGTGTAAATCGCGCTCGCGTTGTTGTAAGGCATCGACTTCACTTTCCAGTGATTCGCCATTTAATCCATATTGGCTTTGCAGGATCACCGCTAATTGCTGACGACGTCCTTCGCGTTTTTGTTTGATGAGTTTGACTGCTTTGCCGCTATCCAGTCGTAATTTTTTGTTTTTGCGCATTAAACGCACCAACAACCAAACACATAACAGGGCAAAAATTGCGGCTAATTCATAAGCCAGCCAGTGAAATACAGGATCTGTTAATGACATTTACAACATCTCCGCAGGTGTCGGTGGCTGCTGATAACGCCGCCATAACAAGATGCCAGTCAGTAATAGCAAAACGATAATGCTATTCCCCAACAACAATAACATGCTTGCTGATAAAGCTGGTTTTTCGGCAGGTGAATCTATTGGTAAAGTTACAGGCGCGATTTCAGCATCCGTTTCCGCCGTTTTAGGCTCTTCTATTTCGGATACATCAGAGTCAACTGATACCAGCTGTTGATCATCTTTAATAGTGAGTGTTTGTGGCTGCAAAAAAACGTCACGTCCCTCTGGCGTCAGTCCACGAATTTGCAACGACAATTGGTAATCGGTCTGCGGTTGCAGCTCCGCCAGAGTCAGTTGCCAGTGGTTATCATCCTGTCGCAATACCTGATAAGAAAACTCACTACCATCAGCAGCCGTTAACAAGGCAGTAATTTTAAGGCTATCAACATTTAACAGTGTGTTGTCGGCAGTAATACTCAGACGGTGACTACGCTGTTCGCCCTCGACCTGATTGATTTCAATATCAAGTGGTACTGCAACAACATTAATTGATTGGCGTTGTTGGCGCTCAAAGGTCGGACCTTTGGCGGTAATGACAATATCATTGCGACCGGCGGTGAATAATTGACCGAGTTCACTGCGGAAAACGGCTTGTTGTGGCTCTCTGCTGAGCTGTGTGCTGATGATCTCACCTTCTGAATTGCTCTGTTGCAATTCAGTATCGACCAGTTCCAGAAACTCTTTACGCTCAATGGGCTTATCATTGTCAGTCAGTGTGGCGGTCATATCAAACCGTTCACCAACCAATACATTGTTTGGTAATTCATTGGTTCGTAATTGTAAATCAGTGACCACCATCACCCGGTTATCCGGGTCCAACTCGGCATCAATAAACCAGTCACCGGCCATTGGCTGTTCGATAGTGATCAGATCATAATGTTTTTCATGTTGCCAGCGGATGCTGTCGCTGCGGTCTTTTTCGGTAATTTCCTGTTGATCCGGCTTTACTAATGTAGCTGCTGCCGAACCGGCTTCACGAAATACCAGCACCGTCATTTCTTCGATGCTTTTATCGATACTGAAATGATTGTCTTTAATGGGCACATTATCGCGTTGGGTGGCTTGCTCAAACAGATGTAAAAATACCCGCTCCAATTGATCTGCCGTATCGACCTGACGATACCAGCCGTTGGTCTTTAACGATAATTGTTCCAGCAATTCATGGTCTGCGGTTGCTGATAACGCAATGGTATGTACTTTGAAATTCAGTTTTTGTAACTGCGGCAATAACTGGTCAATGATGCGTTGCCGGGATTGCTGACTGGCTTTTTCGCCAGCTTGTAAATCAATCAGTCCATCAGATAACAAAATAATACTTCGCGGCCGATCGCTGCTGGTCTTGGCGTTGGCTATGGCATCTCTCAGAGCCTGCTCGATATTGGTAAACAGACCATGCGAATGGATCTTCTGGGATTGCCGATTGGCTTTATCGCGCCAGTCGTTGTCGATCTCCTGCCAGTTCACCAACATATTGACCTGCGATGCAAAGGTCCAAACGCCGGAGGCACTATCAGGTGGTAATAAACCACTCAGCAATCGTAATCCCGGTGCGCGCAGGTTTTGTGGATCGTTTTGTTTCATACTACCTGAAACGTCGATCACCACCCGTACGTCAGGTGTTGCCGCGCTGACTGGCATTATTAACAGTGCCGATAACAGGCACAAAATCAGGCAAATTGGCCGCATACAATTTTCCATTTGCAGAATAGTCATCTCAAATGACGAGACAATTTTCTGACATTCGTTAATTTGGAATGAGTTTTATGCAGATTTTATGCCGGTTTATCAGCCAATTACTTCAGCTTATTAAAGTAAATCCAGTCCACGCTGCAAATCAGCTTGAATATCGGCAACAGATTCAAGGCCCACAGAAAGCCGCAATAAACCGTCGGTAATCCCCGCTTCGGCGCGGGCTTCCGGCGTTAAACGGCCATGAGTAGTGGTGGCCGGATGGGTGATAGTTGATTTGGTATCACCTAAGTTCGCGGTAATCGAAATCCACTCACTGGCATTCACTACTTTCCATGCACTTTCACGGCCACCGACAATTTCAAAGGCAATAATGCCGCCAAATGCTGACTGCTGTTTTGCCGCCAGTGCATGTTGTGGATGACTGGGTAAGCCGGCATAAAACACTTTGCTGACTTTAGGGTGTTGATCCAGCCAGGTGGCGATTTGCAAAGCTGACGCTGAATGCGCCTGCATCCGCAAATCCAACGTCTCCAGACCTTTCAGAAAGGTCCAGGCATTAAATGCGCTCATGGTTGGGCCGGCGGTACGCAAGAAACCATACACCTCTTCACCAACAAGCTGTGCATCACCGACTACGGCGCCGCCCACACAACGTCCCTGCCCATCTATATATTTAGTGGCGGAATGGATAACTATGTCAGCACCAAAATTAAATGGCAGTTGCAGTGCTGGCGTACAAAAACAATTATCAACAATCAGCAGACAATCGTGCTTTTTTGCCAAAGCAGACAATGCTGCCAAATCAGCGATTTCATTAAGCGGATTTGACGGCGTTTCCAGAAACAGTGCTTTGGTGTTGGGCTTGATGGCCTGCTCCCAGGCAGCCAGATCGGTCAATGGCACATAATCGGTTTGCAAACCAAACTTGGTCAGGTATTTATCGAACAGCACCCGCGTTGTGCCAAAAATACTCCGCGACGAAACAACATGATCACCCGTGGCGCATAGCCCCATAAACGTTGCCAGGATTGCTGACATGCCGGAAGCCGTTGCCACACAAGATTCGCCGCCTTCCAAAGCTGCCAGACGTTGCTCAAAAGTGCGTACCGTCGGGTTGGTGAAACGTGAATAAATATTGCCTTTCTCTTCGCCTGAAAAGCGGGCAGCCGCTTGCTCCGCGCTATCAAAAACAAAGCTTGAGGTCGGGAAAATCGGCTCGGACTGCTCATTTTCCGCTGTGCGCAAATGGCCGGCGCGCACAGCTCGGGTAGCAAATCCTTTATCGCGAAAGTCTTCAGTCATGGTGGTTCTTTAAATCAGAAAATCAACCGATTTTACCGGATCCCAAGCTATTACGCCTAGCAAACTACTCAGGATTTTTTAGACGCCGCTGTTTGACAAAGCGATCAGCGGCTCCTATAGTCTGCGCCTTGTTTCAGGTGCGTCTTGCTTAGCGAAGACGATAATCGGGAAGACGGTGCGTTTTTATACAATGCCGTCACTGCCCCCGCAACGGTAAACGAGTTTGCTGCTGTCATCGGCCACTGTGCATTTGCATGGGAAGGCGACAGCGGTGAATGGCCAAAAAGCCATCACTCGTGAGTCCGGAGACCGGCCTGTAACAATCTTCATGTCGCGGCGGGCGAACAGGAAAGTTGCTCTGATTGTTCATACAATCGGAGAACGCCTTGCTGCACATGTGTTTCAGCTAACGCTATCGGGTTGGATAGCGTAACCAAAGGCGTTTTATTATGATTTCCCACCGTACCTCCCTATTAAGCTTGCTCATCGCGCAAGCAGTTTTTAATCCCGTCTTTGCCGACGCTACTGATACCGAATTGGATCAACTGGTTGTGACTGCGACTCGTACGTCGCTATCGCAAAATGACGCGTTGTCTTCAATATCTGTTGTAACACGAGCTGATAT
>DASSWO010000003.1:0-5323 GCA_035704795.1 Methylophaga sp.
GATAACCCGGCTTCACAGGTTTATGTCACTAATAAACGTAAAAGCTGTGAAGAAGTCGGCTTTAAATCAGTCTCCTATGATTTGCCCGCAGATACCTCAGAATCAGCCCTGCTGGCTTTGATTGATAAGCTCAATAACGATGATGAAATTGACGGCATTTTGGTGCAATTACCATTGCCGGCGCATATTCAAACAGATGTTGTCATTGAGCACATTGCCGCGCACAAAGATGTTGATGGTTTCCACCCCTACAATATCGGCCGCCTCGCGCAACGTATGCCATTGCTGCGTCCATGCACGCCCAAAGGCGTCATCACGATGCTTAAAGAATCCGGTATTGAATTAAAAGGCCAGGACGCCGTCGTTGTTGGCGCTTCAAATATTGTTGGCCGACCAATGGGGTTAGAATTATTACTGGCCGGCTGCACTACCACCGTGTGCCACCGAATGACCAAAGATTTAGAAAGTCATGTCCGCCGCGCCGACCTGTTGGTGGTTGCAGTGGGTAAAGCCAATTTTATTCCCGGCGACTGGATTAAAGACGGCGCGATTGTAGTTGATGTTGGTATTAACCGGCTGGAAAATGGCAAATTGACTGGGGATGTGGAATTTACCAAAGCGGCTGAAAAAGCTGCATGGATTACGCCCGTACCAGGTGGCGTGGGCCCGATGACAGTGGCGACCCTTCTTGAGAATACGCTCTATGCTGCAGAGCATCTTCATACTTGAGGATGTAGTCAAAAGTATTTTCGAATCAAGTTTGCGAACGCTATTAATACTCTCCTGTGTGACTGAATCGTACCGGGTTTGTCGGAGGGATTTTTATTTGAGTCATGCCGCAGCCGACTCGGCTTGTTGATAATACAAATTTTCATATTCAATGGGTGGTATATCCCCAATCGGACTCAGTAGTCGTCGGTTGTTGAACCAGTCCACCCAGTTCAGTGTTGCCCGTTCAACGTCATCCAGTCCTTTCCATGGTCCGTCTTTGTGAATCACCTCAGCTTTGAACAGGCCGTTGATGGTTTCAGCCAATGCGTTGTCGTAAGAATCACCGACACTGCCGACCGAGGCCTTGAATCCGGCCTCAGTCAAGCGCTCGGTATAGCGAATCGACAAATACTGGCTGCCACGATCGCTGGGTAACACCCTTAGGTTTGCCACGTGCCCATAACGCTTGTTCTAGCGCATCCAGTACAATGTCGGTGTGCAGACTTTTCAGCACCCGCCAGCCAACGATATAGCGAGAAAATACATCCACCACAAACGCGACATAAACAAAGCCAGACCAGGTCGCCACATAGGTAATATCGGCCACCCAAATCTGGTTCGGCCGCTGTGCTGTAAACTGCCGATTAACCAAGTTGAGTGGCTTATCAGCCAACTCGTCTGGAATAGTGGTGACACAGCGTTTACCGCGCCGGACGCCCTCAAGACCCAGGCTGCGCATCAGCCGTTCAACCGTACAACGGGCCACTTGTATCGACTCTCGTTTTAGCTGTTTCCATATTTTACGAGCACCATAGACGCCGTTATTGTCCTCATACACACGCGCTATCTCTGGCGCCAACCATTCATCATGTTGCACCCGCGCACAGCGCTGCTGCGGATGGCGTGCTAAATGCTTATTCCGGTAATAGGTGGACGGTGCAATCGGTAATACCTCACAGATTGGCTCGACACCATACACTTCACGCTCTCGGTCGATAAATTCGACCATCACTTCGGTTTGCGGCCGAGCCCCGCTTGGGCGAAAAAAGCCGCTGCCTTGCGCAAGATCTCATTGGCGCGTTTGAGCTCACGGTTCTCCCGCTCCAGTTCTTTGAGCTTGGCAGCAGCATCAGTGGTTACCCCTAGAATGTGCAAGATTATTTCATGCGAACGGCTGTTCCATTTTACGGATCAAATTTCTGATTTGGCTGGCTGATAATTGAGTGCCCCCCCATGTACCTTTAGGACAACCATGAGTTGCAATCTATTTAGACGCCGCGTTTGTCTGTTACAGCTGGTAGGTGGGCTCTAAATACTGTTTAAATGCCAAGCTTACGCCGTAAATCCGCTATATCCGGCGCGAATAAATTATCTGCATTTTGGTTATATTCAAATCCTGCTAACATCGCCTCTAGTTGTTGTTGGCCTTGATTGGTTTTAGCGGCTTGTCGAGGCGTTTGTCCTTTTAATGCCGGTAAGGGCGTATCCAGCCAATCTTTCCAATGTTGTTGCGCCATTTTCCGGATCTGCTCTTGCACCTCGGGTATCTTCATCAATTCTTCGTGTTCTGAGCGATCAGCAGGCGTATTGCCAGCCTGTTCAAATAATGCTTTCTGACTGTCAATTACAGCATGCAAAAACCTCGCTCGCTTGCCCAACCGCCTTTGTATCTTGCGTTTTATCGCCTCGGCACGTTGCTGCGAATTGACTTCTATTTCAATACTGCCTGAGTTTATCTTGATCTGTCCGAGTATGGTGTTACGCATGCTTTGCAGGCTTTTATTGCCTTTTTCTAACCACGAAAATGAAATTGATTGCAGCTGACTTCCCACATCATAAACACCGTCTTTCAGTAAAGTAGCAACCGATTCCATAGACAGTGAGGCCAGTGCTTCCAGCGCATCCATGACCGAACAATCTAACTGATAGTACAAACGTGTTACCTGTAAAAGATCACCATCGGTATTGTGCAGTTCGGGTGGTGTAAACATGCTCTCTTTAATGGCAAAATATAAACCTCGGATTTCAATATCATATTCTCGCAGTAGATCGCTACCGAAAAGCTCTGACGGCGAGCGCATCAGTTGATCGCGAAGATCCTGAATTTGCAATGCAAACTGCGGTGCTATCAAATAAGGCGCACAACCAAACATAACACTGGTGTTATTAATGTTAATGATACGGGCAAACAGGATCGCACCATCTTCGACAGTTTGTGAGGCTTGACGCTCCATCACTTTGACTTCACGATCCAGCAAAATGTCATGTAACAAAAGCCATTGACCCGGTTCTGTATCTTTTACCGACCAAAAGCTGAATGTTTGTATTGTCGCCTCTTCAATAAACTGTTGCTCATAGCGACTAAGCCTGCCGCTATATTTTTCCAGATACTGCTCAGCAATCGTTGATTCAGGATAAATCTCCCCCACTTCTGCGAAAGGATCAGCCTGCCAATTAAACAGAAACCACGGCATAAACAGGACCTCCATTTCAGCTTCAGGCTCGATATAATCCTCTGCCAATCCCAGCGAAAACTGATCCCAAGCGGTTGCCATGACCGGCGAATCAAATGTGTTATCAATAAATGTGATTAACCGATCTACCAACTCAGCCTCGGTACGGCGTATTCGCTGCCATTCCAGATTAATCGTGGTGACTGCTGTCTGCTTCAGACAACATTTCTTGTATTTTTTGCCACTACCACATGGACAAGGATCGTTTCTTCCTGATTTCGTCATGATTATTCACAATCGTTTAGTTATTGCATTCAAAGTTAGACTTGCATCAGCTCCAGCAAATGCGTCAGCACCAATACCTGATCATCTTCGGTTGCAGTTGATAAATCTTGCTCTATCTCCAACGCTGTTACTTTGAGTGCGGCTATACATTCATCGAATAAATAATTAGCTTGTTTCGGCGTCAAGTCACATACTTCAGTGCCGAATCGCAACAGATGAGCTCGAGTCCACCACTTACGGCTTCCCATCATGGTAAGTGCTGATTGATCATTTTTGATGTAAGCCGTTGTACTGAGAACATCATATGCAGGCGCCAACCATACGCGCCTTTTATCTTCGTACAATACACCAAAGTTTTTTAGGTGTGCATCACCGTTTTGTAAAATGTTATTCAATACCATCATTTTAAAAAACTGCTGCAGTGATTTTGCTTTTAACTCAGGTGATATAAACGTCTTCAACGATTTTACTACCTGCTCATAGCTTCCTTCATATTTATCATCACGCTGACGGGCCTGAAGTACACACATGTCCTCAAATCCAAGTTCACGCCCATCATCTAGCAAATCAAATCGTTTCGTAATGAATAATGCTTTATTATCAGAACAGTAAAATTCAGGGACCGGGATCCCCGCATACTGCAGTACTTTCATGCACCAATACTCATTCAAAGCAAGTTGTGGATAGTCACTTCCCCACGCTTTCACGATGTAATCATCTATCCGTAAAGTCGCTTTATCTTGGATTGACAGCAGGACTTTTGGCTGAACCCCGCTAAGTGGAGACTGTAACGCAAATCGTTGCACTAACTCATCGAATAACGCTGATTCTTTAGAGTGTAGTAAGTCATCGAGTTGCAACGATAACGTTGGGGTCTGAATAGTCTTATAGTGAAGGCGTCCTCGAACACTTCCTGCCAGCAATTTCAATATGCCCATATCATCGGTTGCAGTTAATTTTGCAAATTGCTTTTTGATAAGCGCTAATAGATACCCTTCTGGAAGGTTCATCTCAAAAATGGGATGCAATTGAATGTGCGTATAGTCTCTTACGCGAACAGGCATTGTCAGTGAAACAAAAGAGTCATTGCTGGTGTTTTCTGCGTAACGAAAAACAAATCTTTCTTGCTCTCGAAATAACGTACCTGCTGGCTTACCATCTACCTGCACATGTAACGAGTCAGCCATTCAACAGTTCCTCGAACGTGGGGAAAGGCGATTTTTCCCGAAGACATAATTCCATGCCAAAGTAATCTATTATTTTCATGATTTTTTTTATGCCAACATCGCCAGCGCGGCCTGTCTCCAATGCATTCAAACTCACACGAGACATCATTATATGTTCAGCTACTTGCTGTTGTGATAAACCGCGCTCACGTCGCAAACGGCGCACTTCGAGTCCAAGCTCTTTAAGATCCATAACGCCACCAATATGATAAAAATATTAATCATATTACGATAAAAAGTAATTTTGTAAAATATTTTTATCATAACTACTAAATATCACGAGCTTATTACTGTGCAGTAAAAGAATATTGGTGAGTATCTGACAGATGTTACGGAGACGGGCAGTTTAAAGTTGCAGTTTCCGCATAACCGCACTTTAGAAATCAATATCATTGGAGCTACTTAAGCAAAGTGATTGAATGCTTCACATTCTAATTTGGATCGAGCTTAATAGGCCGCTTTTAAAGTTTTAAAAGGAAATTATGATAAGACTAAGCTCGGCGCCAGACGGTTTTGCCCGCTTCATCTTCAAGCACAATACCCATTGCAGTAATTGCATCACGGATTTCATCGGCTTTGGCCCAGTCTTTAGCTTTGCGGGCTGCATGACGATCGGCAATTAACTGCTCGATTTTAGCCGCATCAATA
>DASSWO010000009.1:0-7117 GCA_035704795.1 Methylophaga sp.
TACGTGAACGATTAACGCAGCAAGAAATCGCCGTTGATTTGCATTTTCATGGCAGTTTGGAAAGTTTGCAGGAATTACAGCGCGGCCACTGCGATATCGCCGGATTTCATATTCCCGTGGGTGAGTTGGGCCAGCAAATTGCCGATCAATACCTGGCTTTGTTGGACGCAAGGCAGATTAGCCTGATTTATCTGGTGCGTCGTCAGCAGGGTTTAATGGTCGCTGCCGGTAATCCCCTAAATATCAGAAATTTAATGGATCTCAGCAAAGGCGGCCTAAGCTTCATCAACCGGCAGCGCGGCTCGGGAACACGCTTATTATTTGATCAATTATTATCCGCACAACAAATCGCGCCGACTTCAATCAAAGGGTATCAGCAAGAAGAATTTACCCATATGGCCGTAGCAGCGATGATCGCCAGTGGTGCCGCCGATTGTGGTTTTGGTATTGCTGCGGTGGCCAATAAATTTGCTTTAGATTTTTTGCCTATCTGCGAGGAACATTATTGTCTGGCGATCACAACCAAACGTTTGCAAACCGAGCCGGTTCAGGCATTGCTTAATTCGCTTAAAGCATCCGAGTGGCGACAATCATTAGCTGGGCTTGCCGGTTATGATTTGAGTCAGTCAGGTCAGATGGTCAGCTTTGAAGCGATTTTTGGCCGCTAATCTGTTAGGAAGGATGTCGCTGCCAATGTCCGGATTTACCGCCGGCCTTTTCCTGTAACTGAATATCGGTCATGACCATGCCGCGATCCACGGCTTTGCACATATCGTAGATGGTCAGTAATGCGACTTGCACCGCAGTCAGTGCTTCCATTTCGACGCCGGTTTGCCCAGCTGTGGCTACTGTGACTTCGCAATTGACGGCATGATTTGGCGGGTCGATTTTAAATTCGACACTGACATTGGTTAGCGCCAGCGGATGACATAAGGGTATCAAATCACTGGTTTTTTTGGCGGCCATAATACCGGCGATCCGGGCAATGCCCAGCACATCGCCTTTTTTATGATTGCCCTGCTCAATCAGTTGTAAGGTTTCCGGTAACATCACTATTTTGCCGCTGGCGACCGCGCGGCGTTGGGTCACGTCTTTAGCGCCGACATCAACCATATGCGCTTCACCGGCCTGATTAAAATGCGTTAATTCCGACATAGTCAGTGTTATCCTTTAGTTTTCATTAACCGCAACAATAAACCGATGCCTATTCAAGTCAAATTTTTTGCCAGTTTGCGTGAGCAACTGGGGCGCAGCGACACCGAAATCGCTACCGCCAGTACGGTTGCCGAAGCATGGCAACAAGCGACCAATGATGAACCGTTGCCAGAACGCATTCTGGTTGCCGTTAACCTCGATTATGCAACGCTGGACAGCGCCATTAAAGACGGCGATGAAGTGGCGTTTTTTCCACCGGTGACCGGCGGCTAAAATGGCCACACAAATTCTCGACTGCGATTTTTCGCCCTATCAATGGCTCAGTGAATTCAGCCAGCAATTGCCAGCTGGTCAAACCGGTGCGGCGGCAAGCTTTATCGGCACTATGCGAGATTTCAATGATGATGTCAGCGTGACACAGATGACGCTGGAACATTATCCGGCGATGACCGAAAACTACCTAAAGAAACTCGAGCAGCAAGCCCGCGATAAATGGCCGCTGGATGATTGTCTGATTGTGCACCGGGTTGGTCACATTGAACCCGGCGATGCCATTGTGTTAATTGGCTGTTGGTCAGCACATCGCCGCGCCGCTTTGGATGCCTGCGCCTGGTTGATCGAAGAACTCAAATACAACGCGCCATTCTGGAAAAAAGAGCAACGCCCCGATGGCGAACACTGGGTTAGTGAAAATACTGACGGCCACTAGGAGACCAATATGATCACCGCCATTTATGCCAGTTTGGCTGCATTATTGATCGTTAAATTATCGCTGGGCGTGATTGCCCTTCGCCGTCAGCATAAAGTGCGGCTTGGCGATGGCGGCGTTGAGGAATTACAAACCGCCATTCGTATTCAGGCCAATGCCATTGAATATATCCCGATTACCCTGCTGCTGATTTTATTGTTGGAAATGGCCAATGTGTCCTGGTGGATCATTCATCTTGCTGGCATCACATTATTGGTAGGTAGGCTGATCCACGCCGCGGGACTGAAAAATCATGATGTTAAAAAGCGCGTGCTCGGCATGCAAATCACGCTGTTTCTGATTATTGGTTTAGCCGTGTTAAATATCTTCTATCTGGCTTTAGGCTATTTCAGTGTTTGGACTTACAGTTAATCAGCTTTTTCAGCGTCTAACCCAAGTTCATGCCAAATCTCGTCAATGCGTTTGACGATAGCCGGGTCTTTTTCAATCGGCCGGCCCCATTCACGGGTGGTTTCGCCGGGCAATTTATTAGTCGCATCCATGCCCATCTTTGAGCCTAAACCCGATACCGGCGAGGCAAAATCCAGATAATCAATCGGCGTATTTTCGATCAGCACCGTATCGCGCGCCGGATCCATGCGTGTAGTAATCGCCCAAATCACATCCTGCCAATCGCGCACGTTGACATCATCATCGACGACGATCACGAATTTTGTATACATGAACTGCCGTAAAAATGACCAGACGCCCATCATTACCCGTTTGGCATGACCGGCATATTGTTTTTTCATACTGACCACGGCCATCCGATACGAACATCCTTCGGGCGGCAGATAAAAATCAACAATCTCCGGAAACTGCTTTTGCAGAATCGGCACAAAGACTTCGTTTAATGCGACACCCAAAATCGCCGGTTCATCAGGTGGCCGGCCGGTATAAGTGCTGTGGTAAATTGGATTTTTACGCTGGGTAATCCGCTCGATAGTAAACACCGGGAAGCTGTCGACTTCATTGTAATAACCGGTGTGATCGCCATACGGCCCTTCCGGCGCCATATCATCAGGGTAAATAAAGCCTTCGAGAATAATCTCGGCATGCGCCGGCACCTGCAAATCACTGCCGATACATTTCACCAACTCGGTTTTACTACCACGTAATAAACCGGCAAAAGCGTACTCTGAAAGTGTATCGGGCACCGGTGTCACTGCACCGAGAATGGTCGCCGGATCACAACCTAACACTACGGCAATCGGAAACGGCTCACCGGGATGCGTTTGCTGCCATTCTTTAAAATCCAGCGCGCCACCACGATGCGATAACCAACGCATGATGACCCGGTTTTTACCGAGCACCTGCTGACGATAAATACCCAGATTCTGCCGAGTTTTATGCGGCCCTTTGGTCACCACCAAACCCCAGGTAATCAGCGGTGCGGCATCTTCCGGCCAACAATGCTGAATCGGGTATTGGCCCAGATCAATATCATCGCCCTCAATCACCTGCTGCTGACACGGCGCGTTTTTGACCACTTTCGGGCCCATATTCAGCACCTGCCGGAAAATCGGCAATTTATCCCAGGCGTCTTTCATACCCTTAGGCGGCTCCGGCTCTTTTAAAAACGCCAGCAACTTGCCCACTTCTCGAAGCGCCTCAACCGAATCCTCGCCCATGCCCAACGCAACCCGTTTGGGTGTACCAAACAGATTCGCCAAAACAGGCACTTTGCTGCCTTTAGGATTCTCAAACAAAATCGCCGGCCCACCAGCACGCAAAACCCGATCACATATCTCGGTCATCTCCAGATACGGATCCACCTCACTGGGAATGCGTTTGAGTTCGCCCTGTTTTTCCAGGCCATTGATAAAGTCGCGTAGGTCGGTGTATTTCATCGATTTAATGTGTTTTATTTGATTAACGAGGATAGCTTATCAGCTTCGACGTACTTTATGATTGATGTAAATAGCTGCATTAAAAAATTAAACATCGTGGACCATAAGATAGATTGATCACAATTTTGAAAAGTCACTTTCTGTGTATGGCCAGATAAACTTCAATTTAGTCTCATAAATATTTTAAGGTTTAAAGATATGGACTCTCCTCCTGTTGTCGTATGTACAGAATGTGGAAAGTATTCCTATTTAGCAATTCAAATTAATAACTCGTGCTCTCAAAAAACTGATGGGAAAAAACGATGTGACGGTGTATATGGTAGTGCACTGTCAGAAAGTGATTGGAAAACATGCCATGCCTGTAATGGAACAAAGTTATTTGAGAATAAAAAGTGTGAATGTTGTCAAGGCTCTGGCTTCATCTTCGTGAGAAGTATTTAGATCAAAGCATTAATACAATTGAAACTCACTTATCCAAATTAAAGAGTTCATTCATGAATGGAGCTAACTTTTTAATTCATCTATAAACTCATATGCAGCAAATTTAACCGGATCCCGTTATATGCTGACGAGTAGCGGTTTTTTTTGTCAGGAATCAAAGGGTCAGCAAACCTGACTTTATGTGTGTACTAAAACCCACTGTTCATTTTTTGCCTGGCCAAAAAACGAACCAAAAAAGGCCAGCCCATGCTTGCCCTGCGGGTTCCCTGCGCTTCTCAATCTGCTCGGGCATAACGGTGAACTCGCTTCGCTCAGACAACCGTCATGCTGATCCGAGCAGCTCTGCGATGCTCGGCTTCGCATAAGGGCGGTGGGGGAAGCAAGGTTAGGTTGAGTTTGCGAAACCCAACCTACAGCCAATCCCAAAATCCCCTTTTGTGTTGCCGCTAAAAATAGTTATCTCAGGATAAGAAATCGGAATGTTTGAGCGCAGCGAGTTTTTCGATTTCCCTGAGATAACTATTTTTAGCGGGGAGCCGCAGGCCAACACAAGGGGTGCCCTTTTCTTTGGTTCGTTTCTTTTGGGCAAGCAAAAGAAATGAACGCCTCGCGGCAGCGTTCCAAATCATCATTTAACGCCGATATGTTGGATTCTGGATTCCCGCCTGCGCGGGAATGGCGAGCGTTTTGTTGTCTTTCGCAAGCTCAAATCAACTTACAAACCTGAACAACTTATTGTACAAGTAGCCACAGACATCTATACTTGTACAATAAATAGTACAAAGGTGCTGAGATGAAAATTATTTCTTTTTCTGAAGCCAGAAACAGCTTAAAAGCGGTGCTCGATGGCGTCGTCAACGATGCCGATGCAACGGTCATTACCCGCCGTGATGCCAAAAATGCCGTAGTCATGTCACAGGATTATTACGACAGTTTGATGGAAACCGTGCATTTGTTGCGTTCGCCCGAAAACGTCAAACATCTGAACAAATCGATTGCCCAATTCAATGCTGGCAAAGCGAAACCGCGAGTGCTGATTGATGACTAAACGGCTTTTGTCATGGACCGACGAAGCCTGGAAAGACTATCTCTACTGGCAAAGTCAGGATAAAAAAACGCTGCGCCGGATTAACAAGTTGATTGCTGAGACTTCTCGCAGTCCATTCACGGGGATTGGCAAACCAGAAGCATTAAAAGAAAACCTGTCTGGTTTTTGGTCTCGACGGATTGATGACACTAATCGGCTGGTTTATGCCGTTGATGATGCGGCGATTACCATTATTTCTTCTCGCTATCATTATTAAAATTTTGGTAGCTTGACGCTGAGCTTGCGAAGCCCAAAATCTAAGAAGTTAAACACTTACAAAACTACCTTATTTAATTCTACGAGAAGTTTATCGGTAACAAACTTCCTCAGATCCCGTTATACGCTGACGAATAGCGGCTTTTTGTCAGGATTAGAAACTTACCTGTCTGATTCGTGGCATCCATACCACTCACCCTTCGGGCGCCTCCGGCGTCCAAATTTGTTCCAGACAAATTTGTGAGCGCAGCAAGTTTGGTAAGTTTCCCTGACAAAAAACGCAACGCAGTGAAGCCGCAGGCCAGAACAAGTGGTGCCCTTTCTTTTGGTTCATTTAATTTGATTCGAGGCATCCATGCCTCTCACCCTGCGGGCGCTTTCAGCGTCCAAATTCATTCCTGATGAATTTGTGGATAAGCAAAAGAAATGAACGCCCCGCGGCAGCGTCCCAATTGTTGGGTATCACAAATTCAACACCAACCTACCAAACGCAGGCGAGATCAGCTTTTGTGGATTCCCGCATGCGCGGGAATGACGACCGTTCTGTTATCCCCTTGGGTTTTAACGCATCCAACCCAATATAGGTTTAATATGCATATATAAAGCTTTCAAGTCAGTCAGTTGGAGGTTGTTATGGCTGGAGGATGGTCCCGTGATGGGGCAGTACAAGATCAAATTGATGCCAGTGTTGAAGACGCCATTAGTCAGGCACGTTCTCGCTTGCCCAAAGGCGAAAGCCTGACCCATTGTGAAGAATGTGATAAACCGATTCCACAGGCCAGACGTGAGGCGATTCCCGGCGTACGGCTGTGTGTGAAGTGTCAGGAAATTAACGATAAAGAAAATAAAAACACTGGCTTATTTAACAGACGTGGTAGTAAAGATAGTCAACTGCGTTAATTGCAATCGGTGTTTGCAAAATCACCCGAAGGGCACTTTTGTGCCCTTTCTGCGTTCTGATATCCGCAAATGTTGAGAGATTGAGCTGAAACACCGCGCCGCTGGATTGATTTTGTTTTAACAGTTACAGTTCACGAAATTTTAATTAGTCACACATTGTGTTTTGCAAAGTACGCCTGATGTTTATCGGGCCACCATGACAAAGAGAGAAAATATGAAAAAATTATTACTGATATTGCCTTTTATTCTAAGCGCGCCGCTGGCAATGGCTATTGATTCGAAGGATGAAGAGAATTACAAACTGAACTACACCAAACAGCTCCATCCGCTGGTTATTCAAAAACTCAGCGCTGATCGGCCAGAAATGACTGCTCCAGCCCTTAAAGCCGAAGCCGATGCCTATGTCAGCAAAATGGCAGAATGTCAGTTGAAAGGTCTCGCGGGCTTTCCTGAAGAATATCGTGAAAAAGCGATTATGCCAGTTGCCGAGGGTGGCAATGTTGCCGAAACTACCCGTGCACTGAATCAACATATGATGGCTGATATCGAAGCCGGTAAACTTTCTAGAGATGAGGCTAAAATGATGATAGGAAATGCACAAGAATCCGTGCAAATGTGTCTTAATTCATAATTTCCTCGCGCTGATAGCTATAAAAAAGGGCCTTTCGGCCCTTTTTTGTTTAAGCAGCAATCCCTGAGTGCCGGAGTAAGGCATCAATC
>DASSWO010000071.1:0-3866 GCA_035704795.1 Methylophaga sp.
AACACTTCCTGGTCCCCATGCGACCAACCAAGACGCACCAGATAATTGAGCAACGCTTCCGGTAAATATCCCTCATCCCGATAGCTCATAACGCTGACCGCGCCATGCCGTTTAGATAGCCGGGCGCCATCATCACCAAGAATCATCGGTACATGAGCAAAAACCGGAGGTTGTGCGCCCAGCGCCTGAAAAATATTGATCTGACGCGGTGAATTATTCAAATGATCATCGCCACGAATCACATGGGTCATTTGCATATCTAAATCGTCAACTACCACAGTGAGGTTATAAGTGGGCGTACCATCGGGCCGGGCAATAACCAAATCATCAAGTTCAGCATTACTAAAGCTGACATCACCACGAATGGCATCATGAACGACCACATGACCCTCAGTCGGATTTTTAAAACGAATTACTGGCTTCACCCCGGCAACCGGCTCAGTACGATGCCGGCACCGGCCGTCATAACGCGGTTTTTCTTTATTGGCTCGTTGCTGCTCACGCATCACTTCCAGCTCATCTCTAGAGCAGTAACAATGATAAGCATCCCCCTGCGCCAGTAACTGATCGATCACTTCTTTATAACGATCAAACCGCTGCGTCTGGTAAAACGGCCCTTCATCATAGTCCAGTCCCAGCCAGGCCATTCCCTCTAAAATAGCGTTTACCGATTCAACGCTGGATCGTTCCAAATCGGTATCTTCTATACGTAATACAAATGTGCCGCCATGACGGCGGGCATACAGCCATGAAAATAAAGCCGTGCGGGCACCACCAACATGTAAAAAGCCAGTTGGGCTGGGTGCGAAACGGGTTCTGATAGTCATGTTTAAGGTCTCTGCTGGAAGTCTGCTGGAAAATTACGTTATTGTAGCAGCTAGGCTCAAAAATCCTGAGGTTTGCCGTTTATGAAATGTTTTTTGCTGATAACGCTGCTGGGCTTTACCGCTTCGGCATGTGCCGTTTCAACTAATGATTATCCGTTACAAAAAGTCGCCGATGGTATTTATTATCATCAAGGCGTTCATGAAAATGCCAACGCAGAAAATATTGGTGCAATTGCCAATGTTGGCTTTATCATTGGTGAAAAGTGCGTTGCCATTATTGATAGTGGCGGCAGCTATCGAGAAGGCGAGCTGTTACGACAGTCATTAAGGGATATTACTGAATTACCGGTCTGTTACGTTATTAATACACATGTACATCCTGACCATATACTAGGGAATGCTGCATTTGCGGATGAAAATCCCATCTATGTGGGTCATGAAAAACTACCGGCTGCTATGGCTAGCCGCGAACAGCATTACGCCCGGAATTTTTCTGAAAGTCTTGGTGATGCCTATACAGGTTCCCAATTTATTCCGGCTGAAATGCTGGTTAGCCCTGAGCAACCGTTAACATTAGATTTGGGCGGCCGTGAATTAGTTCTAAAGGCTTATTCAACTGCCCATACTGATCACGACTTAACGGTGTTAGATAAACAAACCCAGACGCTGTGGACCGGTGATTTATTATTCCGTGAACGCATTCCGGCCATTGATGGCAGTATTAATGGCTGGATAGACACCCTGGAACAATTGCAGGCTAAGTCTTATCAGGTAATTATTCCTGGCCATGGTCCGGCAGCAATCGATGAAGCCGCTGACTGGGATAAACTATTAGACTATTTAACAACCATTCGAGAGCAGATCCGCACGGTAATAAATGACCTGGGTACGCTGGATGAAGCAACTGCAACAGTGGGCCTTTCCGAGCGCCAGAAATGGGAACTCTTTGACGAATATCATCGTCGAAATGTCACCGCTGCCTTTGTCGAATTGGAGTGGGAATAATATTTTAGGAGAGAGAATTATGCTGGGTCGAATGATAACAATTTTAAGTATCAGTCTCGGACTGATGCTGGCCATTCATCCCGCTCATTCGGCGACCCCGGAAAAGCCTATGTGGCCAATCATCAAAGAAATTTATTTTGAGGGCAAAGAGATTCGTAACAACGCCGATGATTTAATTGCACTTGATGCGCCAAAGCGTGCTGAAGATGCCGCTATTGTGCCAATCACCATCAAATTGTTGCAACCGCAAACAGCCGACAAATATGTCAAAAATTTGCATTTGATTATCGACAACAACCCGGAACCGTATTCCGCAAACTTTCATCTGACTCCAGAAATCAGCAATGTTGAAATTGGTACGCGGGTACGCATTGACCAATATACTGATATGCGGGTCATCGCTGAAATGAATGATGGCACAATGCATATGGTCAGTAAGTTCGTGAAAGCTTCCGGTGGCTGTAGCGCGCCGGCAGGTAAAGACGCTGAAGCCGCGCTGGCGCGCTTGGGCAAAATGCAGATCCGTATGCGTGAACCGACGTTAGGTGAACCGGTGCAAGCACAGGTTATTGTTAGCCACCCTAATTACAGTGGCTTGCAGTATGACCAAAAAAACCGCAAATATATCAATGCTCATTATGTGGAAAAAATCGATATCGAATATAACGACACAACTTTGTTCACTGTTGATACCGGTATTTCAATCAGTGAAGATCCCAGCCTTCGTTTTACGTTTACTCCAGCCGAAAACGGTGTATTGAAAGCACGGGTCACCGACAGCCAGAAACAAGAGTTTTCGGCTGCCAAACAAATATAGTTCCGATAGATTTTTCGCAAAAAAAAGGCTGCATTCGCAGCCTTTTTTAGAGTTTACGCAGATTAATTGAGCTTGCATTCTTTATAAGCAGTTTTGATCACCTTATCAAACTCATCCATTGTTTCATTTAATACCGCATCATCACGGAACTGAGCACCCCGATCCGCCGGTAAATTCTTATACATATAGCCGGTATGAATGTTGTCAAATTCTTGCTGTGTGAAAGCCATATCGAGTTTATCGATAACGCATGAACATTTGTGCACACTTTCATAGACATTCATATCGCTATTGGCAGTCATACAGTCTTGAACATAATGCACTTTGGTGACCGTTGAAAAATCTTGCTCACCGTGATCATCGGCCATAGCCAGCCCCGGTAAAAAAGCCATACCGGCAGCAAGCATCGTTAAACTGGTTTTAGTCATTTATTTCTCCCTTTGGTCTTTTATTTAAGGTGTTTCTTAGTAATTGGCAAACAGGATTAAGTTCCGGAACGCTAAAAAGCCTGCGCATTGTCGTGTTAATTTTCCTCATCGCCTTAAGATAAGGTAAAATTTAATGTTTGATCATGCAACTACTCGGTGCTGGACAGGAGAACCCGATGAAAAAATTGCTGCTGCATCTCGACACCGATCCGGTGGCGAGTACGTTTGACCAGGCCGTCGCCTATGATTCTGGCGTTGATAATATCATCGCCCACGGCGGCGCGACGCGGGATAATGTCACCGCGCATGTACATGGCATGATTTTCACCCGTGGCGGCAAAAACCTGAAAAACAGTGCCATCTTTGTCGGTGGCTCCAATGTAGCAGCCAGTGAATTAGTGGGTCAGGCTGTTAAAAAAGCCTTTTTTGGTCCCGTAAAGGTTTCAGTCATGCTGGATCCGAATGGCTCCAATACTACTGCTGCTGCCATCGCCCGTAAAGTCATGAAAGATTACGATATTACCGGCAAAAAAGTAGTGATCTTAGGCGCAGGCCCCGTAGGACAACGTACCGCTTTGTACTTAATCAAAGAAGGCGCTGGTGATGTCGTACTGACTTCTCGCAGTCTGCAACGCAGCAAAGCCACTACTGATCAAATGAAAAAGGCTTACGGTGTTGATGTCATTCCAGGTGAAACACGCAGCGATGAAGCGGTAGCCAATTTACTGAAAGATGCGCATGTCGTCGTTGCAGCCGGGCCAGCTGGTGTCTGCATCGTGTCTGAAAAAA
>DASSWO010000088.1:0-3955 GCA_035704795.1 Methylophaga sp.
AAGCATTTTGTTTTTTGCTGTTGAGTAGCCTGCCGATGCTGGCGATGGCTTTGCCACAAACTCTGGCTGTGCCCGGTGGACTGGTGGTAATTGATATCGCTGCAAAAACCAGCGCGCCTGCGCCTAAGGTTTATTATCAACAAAAACAGGTATTGGTGACACAGCATCAGCAGCGCTGGTATGCACTGGTCGGTATTCCGCTCGATGCCAAGCCGGGCGTGCAGAGAATAACGATTGATGATGGCACGAGCCGCAGCAGTCAAGTATTCGATATCACCGATAAACAATACCCAACGCAGCGTATCAACATTAAAGACCAAAACCAGGTGACGCCGAACCCCGAATCTTTAAAACGTATTTACCGGGAAACCGATCGGATTCAGGCGGTATTAAATCACTTTGATGACAGCCACAATGCAGACTGGCAAATGGTTTGGCCGGTTGAAGGACGTATTAGTGGTTTATTTGGCCGGCGCCGGGTATTTAATGGTGAACCACGTAAACCACATGGCGGTATTGATATTGCCGCCAAAACCGGCACGGTGATTATGGCGCCAGCTGACGGCAAGGTTGCCGATACCGGTGATTATTTTTTTAACGGCAAGACTATTTTTATTGACCATGGTCAGGGCCTTATCAGTGTTTATTGCCATTTAGACGAGATAAATGTCCAGCAAGGTGAGATGGTAAGTCAGGGCAGCAGAATCGGCACGGTAGGTGCCACCGGCCGCGTCACTGGACCGCATTTGCATCTGGGTATCAGTCTCAATGGCACTATGATCGAACCGCGATTATTGATGCCGGATTTGCCCGGTCATCCGCCTTTGGCTAAAGAATAATCAAAGTAACAGACTGAGCTGTTTATCGAGTTCGCTAAAATCCAGGGGCTTGGTTAAATAGGCAGCAAATAGCCCTTTGGCGCGCTGCAGATCATAAGGC
The DNA here is from genome assembly GCA_035704795.1 of Methylophaga sp. Classification (GTDB taxonomy): domain Bacteria; phylum Pseudomonadota; class Gammaproteobacteria; order Nitrosococcales; family Methylophagaceae; genus Methylophaga. The sequence goes on from DASSWO010000088.1 coordinate 940, forward strand.
ATAGCAGCAGCAGTAATGGCGATAATAGGAATCTTCTGCATATCTGGGAGCTGCTGAATTTGCCGGCTGGCTTCGAGGCCGCTGATGCCGGGCAGATTGATATCCATCAAAATCAGATCCGGTTGCAGCGATTGAATCACTTTTAAGCCGGTTTCAGCCATTTTGCAACTGTGCAGCTCAAACTTAGGTTGTTGACGGAAGTAGGCCTGCATTAACTTAATGTTGGCTGGATTGTCTTCGATATAAAGTACTTTTCGGATAGTCCCATCGGACACTTGTTGGCGGCGAATGCTTTCGGTATCTTTGTAATCACTGGCATGTTCTGTCGGACAAGCAGCCAACGGTAATTCAATCCAAAAACGGCTGCCTTCACCATGACGGCTATCAAATCCGATAAATCCGTGCATTGCTCTTATCAGTTTTTCAGTTACCACCAGCCCGACACCAGAGCCTTCAATGCCGGAGTTTTCCTGACCCAGCCGGTCGAAAGCAGTAAATAACTTTGACTGGCGGTTAACGGGTATACCAATGCCACTGTCAGCAATCGTGATCCGTAGTCTTTGCAGACCATGAATCACTTCACTACTGATACTGACCATGCCGCGGCGACGGTTATATTTGATGGCATTACTGAGTAAATTAATCAGCACTTGTTTCAACCGGGTGATGTCAGCCATGACCCATCGTGCGGGTAACGGCGCTATATCAACACGAATTTCATTATCATCAGCCTGTGATTGCAGCAAAGGCAGACAATGGGCAATCACCTGACTGATCTCCACCGGCTCCAGCGATACTTCAATATTGCCGGCTTCAATTTTGGATAATTCCAGCACATCATTAATCAGCTTTAATAAATGTTCGCCACTATGTTGAATAATATTAACGTTGCTTTGCTGGTCATCACTGAGCGGCGAATTAGGGTCACTTTTTAATAACTGCGCAAAGCCGAGGATGGCATTGAGGGGCGTACGCAGTTCATGGCTCATTGATGATAAAAATTCGGATTTGGCCTGATTGGCTTTTTCAGCTTCTTCTTTGGCGGCGATAAGCGCCTGATGTTCGGCTTTACGCAGTGAGATATCGCGGGCAATGCCGGTGAAGAAATAACTATCTTCCCAGTAAAAAGCGCTTAACGTCAGTTCAATCGGAATGATCTGACCGCTTTTATGCAAAGCTTCGACTTGTACTGCCTTGCCGATCATTTGTGGCTGCTCGGTTTTTAAAAACCGCGCCATACCCTGTTCATGCATCGGCCGATATTCAGCAGGCATCAGCTGCGTAATATTGTGGCCGATGATTTCTTCTGGTTGATAACCATAGAGCTGCGTCGAGGCATGGTTAAAATGTTGAATATTGCCGGCGGAATCAATGGTGATGACGCTTTCCAGCGTGTTGTCGAGAAGCGTTTGCAAACGGTCACTTTCGCGTTTGGCGTGGAGTTCCAGTGCTTTGCGACGCTGTAGTTCTGCTTCCAGCTCGGCGGTTTTTTGCTGAACTAAACTATTGAGTTGCTGAGTATGGTGGCGATTTTGTGACCAGAAAAAAGCCAAAAATGCAGCCAGCATAGCAATGCTAACGATTAGTAAAAGCCATATATTATCGGAAATAAATTGCTGTAATGGATGTGCAGAGACCGTGTTGCTGCAAAGTAATAAGATAATCAGCAAATAGCGTTGGTAGCCGGACATAAACACTCGCGTTGGCAAATTAAGGGCATCTTAACCTGAGCAATGCCCCATTCACTAGCGTTAATAATCCTAAAGTCGAAACTCGCGGCCCAGATAGACACTGAGCACTTTTTTATCCTGTAGAATTTCGTCAGGTGTGCCGCGGGCAATCACTTCGCCTTCGTTAAAAATATAAGCGCGCTGACAGACGCTGAGTGTTTCCCGGACATTGTGGTCGGTGATGAGAATGCCGATACCACGCTCTGCCAGCTCTTTAATAATGCCCTGAATATCCAGTACTGAAATCGGATCGACACCTGCAAATGGTTCATCGAGCAAAATAAACTTAGGTTCCATTGCCAAGGCACGGGCGATCTCGACGCGACGCCGTTCACCGCCAGAAAGTGCCATGCCCATTGAGCTGCGTATATGATTGATATGAAAATCGTTAAGCAGCCGTTCCAATAAATCTTCCTGAGCATCGGCAACCAGATCTTTTCGGGTTTCGATAATCGCTTTCAGATTGTCTTCGACACTGAGTTTACGAAATACCGACGCTTCCTGCGGCAAATAACCAATGCCTAGCTGTGCCCGTTGATGGATAGGATCATGGGTCAGTTCTTGGTGGTCGAGGAAAATATGACCTTGATCAACGGGGACCAGCCCTACAATCATATAAAAACTGGTAGTTTTGCCTGCGCCATTAGGGCCCAACAAGCCTACAATTTCACCGCTTTCGACTTCCAGTGAGATATTTTTCACCACCTGCCGATCGCCGAAACGCTTGGCAAGTTGCTGTGCGAAGAGTTTACTCATAGACAGCCGGGCTTAATTTTCTTTGATATAGCGCTGATTAACCCAACCAATCACCGATTCGCCATTGATTAGGCCTTTGACCTGCGCCCAGTCATTTTGCCGAGTGAGGATCAAGACTTCAGTATTGGCAGCAAAGGTTGATAATTTTTCGTATTTCACGCCGGGGCCAGTACGTACATTCAGCGCAGTTTCGATTAAACCGGTTGGATAATCAGTTTCACTGGTTTGAGCGGGTGCAGCAATAGGCTCAACTGGCGTGGGAGCTGGTTGATTGGCTTGTGGTTTATTTTTTTCACGCTGACCGGGCGGTTGAATGGTGATATGCACACGGCCGCTGGTTTGAGTTTGACCATCAATTTCAACCGGGCCAGAGTTGGCAAATACCACATCTTTGGCAATGTCATATTCAATACGATTGCCTTTAAATTCATCGCCGTTTTGCCAGACATAGCCCTGACCAATCAGATAGATTTTTTCATCTGCAGCAAGATAATCCATACGCAGCGCCCGTGCGCGGACTGGTGCTTCAC
>DASSWO010000195.1:0-17089 GCA_035704795.1 Methylophaga sp.
GTTCAGCAATGCCTGATGATTGCCGGTTTCAACAATGACACCGTTATGCATCACCACAATTAAATCGGCTTTTTCAATAGTTGATAAACGATGGGCAATGACCAATGTGGTACGGGTTTTAATCAATTGTTCCAGTGCTGCCTGGATGTGCCGTTCGGCTTCACTATCCAATGAGGCAGTGGCTTCATCCAGAATCAAAATCGGCGCATCGCGCAATAATGCGCGGGCAATAGCCAGTCGTTGTCGTTGACCGCCTGACAGCAATACACCGTTTTCACCGACCTGGGTGTGCAGCCCCTGTGGCAGTCGTTCGATAAAGTCCCAGGCGTGGGCTGATTTGGCGGCGGCGATGATATCGGCTTCACTGAGATCTGCACGGCCATAACTGATGTTGTTGGCAATACTGTCGTTAAACAAAATCACCTGCTGGTTAACCAGTGAAATCTGCCGCCGTAAGTCAGCCAGTTGCAGATCCATAACATCAACGCCATCTATTAAAATCCGGCCACTGGTGGGATTGTAAAAACGGGGTAGCAGACTGACCAATGTGGTTTTGCCACTACCTGAATGGCCCACAAAGGCAATTGTCTGGCCGGCTTTGACCGAAAAATTAATATCGCTGAGCACATTGCCTTTGTTAGCGTCATAGCTAAAGCCGACTTGCTGGTATTCAATGTCGCCTTGGGCCCGGCCCAGTTTTTGACTGCCGGTGTCGTTTTCAGGCTGATTGTCCAGTAAACCAAAAATACTCTCCGCAGCGGCAATACCGGCCTGCAGTTTGGAGTTGAGTTTGGTCAGTCGTTTCAGCGGCGTCAGGATCATAAACATCGCCGTGATAAATGAAATAAAGGTACCAACGGTGATGGTATCCAGCATTTCCGGCAAAGTTGCCAGATAAATCACACCGGCCAAACCCAGCACGGCAATCAATTCGATAATGGGTTGACTGGTCGCTTCCGTAGCGATTTTTTTCATCCGTTGTCGGCGGTTGAGCTGATTAACTTTGTCAAAGCGTTTGGCTTCATAAGCCTGGCTGCCGAAGCTTTTTACTTCACGGTGACCTTCAATGATTTCGCTGCTGACATGACTAACGTCGCCCATCGAATCCTGAATTGATTTACTGATGCGCCGGAAACGACTGCTGATTTGATAAACCAGAAAACCTATAAACGGTACTGTTAACAAAATAATCAAAGACAAAAGGCCATTCAGATAAATCATCCATGCAAGCAGGCCAACGATGGTCAGCGTATCGCGGATCAGAACCAGCACTGCATCGGTTGCGGCATCAGCAACCTGTTCAACGTCGTAAAGCAATTTTGACATCAGTTGACCAGAGGTGCTGCGATCAAAGAAACTGGCCGGCAGTGTTAACAGCCGATCAAACATTTCTTCACGCAGCGTTCTGATCACATGCCGAGCGATCCAGCCAAGGCCATAAGTGGTCAGAAAATTAGCGAGACCCCGGATCAGAAAAATACCAATCAATACCAGCGGAATTAGCTTGATCATGGCCGGATCTTTGTCAACAAAACTGCCATCCATCAGCGGTTTCATGATCGCTGCCATGCCGGTTTCACTGGCGGCATAAATCAACATCGATATCACAACGGCAATAAATGCCGGCCAATAGGGTTTTACATAACTGAGCAGGCGCCGGTAAAGTTGACTGGCGCTAATAACGCGAACCGTTTGACTCATGGCGCCTCGCGGGTTTGACGCGTGGCCAGGGTTAAGCGGCTAAATCCTAAAGATTGGGCAGCATCCATTGCGGTGACGATGCGTTGGTAAGCAGCCTCGGCATCAGCACTGATAATAATATGGGGATCGGTATTATCACCGACAGCTGTTTTTAACGCCCGACGCATATCATCTGCGGTTTTAATCAACACCGGTAAATCATTGATGAGCATTTCGCCATCTGCATTAATAACGATATCGATCGGTGCTTCGTGCTCCTCTAGCTGCTCGCCGGTGGCCTGCGGCAAATCGACCTTTAAAGAGCTTTCACGAATAAAACTGGTCGATACCATAAAAAACAGCAGCAGTAAAAACACCACATCGATCATCGGTGTCAGGTTTACATCTGGTTCCTCAGAATAGCGGGGGAGCAGTTTCATGACTGTTTGGCCTCATCTGGGTCAAACTCGCGATCGCCATGCAAAATCTCAATCAACTGCATCGCTTGCTCTTCCATGTTAACCACCAGATGATTAATTTTACCGCGGAAATAACGATAAAAAATGACGCTGGGAATAGCGACTACCAAGCCTGCGGCGGTGGTGATTAACGCTTCAGAAATACCGCCTGCCAGCGTTTCTGGATTACCTACACCAGAGACAGTAATAGCGGCAAACACTTTGATCATGCCAAATACTGTACCGAGCAGGCCAATCAGCGGTGAAATGGCGGCAATCGTGCCGAGGGTATTGAGGTTTTTTTCCATCATCGCCGTAACATGCCGGCCGGTATCTTCGATGCTTTCTTTGGTGATATCGCGAGCGGCATTGCGCTCGGCAAGCCCAGCGGCGAGGATTCGGCCGAGCGGGGAGTTTTTTTGCAGGCTTTTGATACGATCCTGATCGACCTGGTTGTAGCGAAGCCATTGCCAGATTTGGGTTATCAGCTCCGGCGGGGCAATTCGCCTGGTTTGCAGACTCCAGAAACGTTCGACAATGATGGCAATGGCGATGATTGAACAAGCCAATAAAGGAAACATCAGCCAGCCACCGGCCTTAAACAATTCCAGCATGATTTCTAGTCCTGCAATAATCCAAAACAGCCATCATGATACTTGAAAAAACGCTTAGTCAGTAGCGTCCGCACGCCATAACTTCCGGTCTTGTTGACGCCAGCGCACGGCTGTTATCGGTGCAGTTGAATCCAACTGAAATATTACAGCGCCACTGTAAGCCGTATTTATTAATGGTATACGCCGCTCGCGAAAACGTTGCACTACTTCATTTGCCGGAAATTGATAGCGATTATTAAAACCACTGGCAATGACGGCAATCTGTGGTGAGACGGCATCAATAAAAGCCGCCGATGATGAACTGCGACTGCCATGATGGGCAACCAGCATAATGTCGGCCGCCAAAGATTTTTTATTATTTTTGACCAGACTGGCTTCCGCCTGTTTTTCGATATCACCGGTCAGCAGAATACTGCCATATCTGCTGCTGATTTTCAGCACACAAGAGCGCTCGTTGGCAGAACCAATGGTATGAACAGACGGATGTAGAAACTCAAACTTTACTTCATCCCAGCGCCAGCCCTGTCCGGCAACACAGACTTTTGCGTCGGGCAACTGTTCTGCCACACTGGTGCGAGTAGCAATGACAGGTAACGATTTGAGAATCGCTTCAGCGCCGCCGATATGATCGTTGTCGCCATGGCTGATAACCAGCATATCAAGTTCTTTGACGCCGCGATGCTGCAAAAAAGGCAGCACTACGGCATCGCCGGTATTAAAGTCACCAAATTTTGGGCCGGTATCAAATACCAACGTTTTATTTGTGGTTTCGGCCACGACAGCCAGTCCCTGGCCGACATCTAATATCGTTAGCCAGACACTGCCTTTGTCCGGACGGGCTGGTTGATAAAAAATCAGGGGTAATAACAAAAATAAACTCAGCCATCTTGCTGGCCAGCCTCTGGGCGCCATTAACCAGATAAACGACAGCAAACTTAATACGATTATGCTGATTGGCAAACTGGCGGTTTCCCACAAAGCCAGCGGCAACTCTGCCAGCCAGCTTAAAAAATACCAGAGTATGGCCAGTAACCAATCAGCCAATTGCAGTAATAACCGGCTGAGCGTTTCGCTGAACAGCATGACCAGCATCGCCAGCAACAATATCGGCACTACAAGCAAACTTACCAGCGGTACGGCCAGTAAATTGGCCAGTGGTGAAATCAACGAGGTACTGTTAAAAAACACTAACAACAGCGGCGTCAGACCGATAGCGATCCAAATATGAATACGAGTCCAATGCCATTTACTGACCGGTCGGCGATTCTGGCTAACATAAAGAATTACTGCCACCGCGGCAAATGATAACCAGAAACCGGCTGACAAAACCGCAGTGGGGTTCCACAGCAGTACCGCCCATAAACTGACCGCCAGTACCTGATAACTCAGCACCTTGCGGCGTAATAAAATCGCGCCCATGGCCACGGTAACCATGATCAATGCGCGTTGGCTGGGGATCGACATACCAGCAATCAGCGCATAGCCCAGTGCACTGATAATCGCAATCACCGCGCCAAATTGTTGCGCCGGTAAATGCAGGCAAAACGGGCTGTATAAACACCACAACCAGCGTCCCAGGAAAAAGCCCAATGTCGCAGCAAGGCCAATATGTAAACCGGAAATTGCCAGCAAATGACTGGTGCCGGTATCACGCAACACCTGCCATTGCAATGGCGTCATATTGCTGCGCACGCCGATGGTCAGTCCTTCAATTAATGCCCGCTGCGGTGAATCGACAGCGAGTTTTTGCAGCCGGTTTTGTAGTATTTGTCGCCAATGACTCAGCGAAGTCATATTGGCAGCCGCTTGTCGCTGATTATTAACTGCTTTGCGAACATAACCAGTGGCGCCAATATCCTGTTGAAATAACCAGCCTTCATAATCAAAACTGCCCGGATTGACCATGCCATAAGGTGGTTTCAGCCGAACGGTTAATTGCCATTGTTCACCGGCCTGAGGTAAATCTGCTGGTGGGTAATACCAGTTCAGACGGATTTTCTCTGGTAATCGAATGTCACCTTCTTGTGTCTGCAATAAAAAGCGCAGTCGTCGGTCTTGTTTTTGGGGTAAACCGACAATCTGACCACGAAGCGTAAAATCTTCACCAGTTAGTGAGGGTGGTAACCTGTCATTGAGATTTAAGGCGCTGTGACCACCGGTCCAGAACATGCCGAGGAAGAAAGCGGTTAACCAGAAAAGTCGCCAGCGAAGGGTAATCACCGACAATAAGACCAGCACTAGCCAAATTGGCCAGTCAGGTAAAGCTCCGAGCTGCAAAATTGTTACGCAGCCCAATAAAAACGCGATGGCAGAGTAAACCATATATCCCTATAATAGCTGTCACATCCTGTGAAATTGAGTCGTAATGCCTCGTAAATTCCTAAAACGCATCATGCCAGATCACAAGATGATGCGCGAACATCCTCAGCTGAAACGTTTTGGTCAGCGCATTCTGGATCCACAACTCTGGCATTTAAATCGTAAACGGGTGGCGACAGGGGTCGCGCTTGGTTTATTTATAGGCCTGATTCCGTTTCCGATGCAAATGCTGATTGCGGTGCCCATGGCAATTTTTCTGCGCGCTAATTTGCCGTTTGCAGTGATGTGTGTCTGGGTAACCAATCCGTTGACCGTGGCGCCTATTTATTATTTTGAATATAAAATCGGTGCGATGATTTTAGAAATGCCCATTGGCCAGTATGCTTTTAGTTTGAGTTGGGAATGGTTCAGTCGTGAGTTTGCCATGATATGGCAGCCGTTATTGCTGGGCTCACTTATTTGCGCCTCAGTGGCGGCCATTCTCGGGGTGATTTTTGTCCGGCTCGCCTGGCGATTAATCGTTATTCGCAATTGGCTGCAACGTGGCAAAAAACCGCCACCAGGTGAGTAGTTTCATTAGCCATAAAAGTAGGCTTAATGACTAAGTTCGCCATCCATCAAGGTATATGCTGTATCCATACGCGCTGCTAATTGGCGGTCATGAGTCACTATAATCAGCGCAGTATTCATTTGCTGATTTAACGCCATAATTAAATCAAAAATGCCTTCAGCAGTTCGGTGATCTAAATTACCGGTCGGTTCATCAGCCAATAAACAAGCTGGCTGCGTAATCAAAGCTCTTGCCAATGCAGCACGCTGGCGTTCACCACCAGACAATTCGCTGGGTTTATGGATAAGCCGATGGCCGAGGCCAACTTTTTCCAATAAGTGCTCAGCCTTAGCCTTAGCTATGGCGGGTTTTTGGCCGCCAATCACTAACGGCATCGCCACATTTTCAACAGCGCTGAATTCTGGCAGCAAATGATGAAACTGGTAAACAAAGCCTAGAGATTGATTCCTCAACTGACTCAATTTACGCACCGATAAGTCGGCGAGTGATTGACCTAAAACTTCAATATCACCACTGGTGGGCATATCAAGCCCACCCAGTAAATGCAGCAAGGTACTTTTACCAGAGCCGGAACTACCCACAATGGCAATGCGATCGCCAGCATTGACCGTTAAATTCACATTACTTAAAACCGGGGTTTCCAACTGGCCGTCTTTATAGCGTTTGGCAAGTTGCCGGCAAGCGATAACAGGCGCATCAGTCATAACGTAAAGCCTCAGCTGGACGAACTTTAGAAGCTCGCCATGATGGATATATGGTTGATAACACCGATAACACAAATGCGGTAATGCCGATCACCATGACGTCATGCCACAGTAGATGAGATGGCAAATCACTGATGTAATAAACATCGGCAGGTAAGAACTGGTAACCGAGCATGGTTTCTACCCAGGCAATAATGTTGGAAACATTCAGTGCTAAAGCAACACCACCGATAATACCAAGCAGGGTACCAATCAAACCAATAACCACACCTTGCACCATAAAAATGCCCATAATGCCGCCCGGTGACATACCCAGTGTACGCAAAATGGCAATATCAGAGCGTTTATCGGTGACCATCATGACCAACGTCGAAACAATATTGAAAGCTGCTACGGCAACAATCAGCATCAAAATAACAAACATCACCGTTTTTTCGGTTTTCAGGGCCCGGAAGAAGTTGGCATGCTGATAGGTCCAGTCGGCAGCGCGATATTCCGATGGCAAACTAAGCAATAATTCACGGGTAATTTGCGGCGCTTGATAAATATCGTCGAGTTTTAGGCGCAGACCGCTGACTCTGCCGGGGATCCGAAACAAGGTTGCCGCATCCTCTATATGCATGACTGCCAGGGCGCTGTCATATTCATACATACCGATTTCAAAAATACCAACGACATTCAGGCGTTTTAGCCGGGGGATCACACCAGCAGGTGTTGGCGACACATGCGGGGTAATGATGGTGATTTTATCTCCAGCGGTAACACCCATGGCGATAGCTAAGTCTTTACCGAGCACAACGCCATACTCACCGGCTTTTAAATCGGTGAGCTCGCCGACAACCATTTTGTCGCCAATAGTTGACACTCGCGGTTCTAGCTCGGGGTCAATACCGCGCACCAAACTGCCGCGAACCTTACTGCCCTGATTGAGCATCGCCTGACCTTCAACAAACGGCGCACTGTTTTCAACATGCGGAAAGCCGCGAATTTTGGATTCCAATGTTTGCCAGTCGGTCAGTGTGCCATCGGCGCCGGTGACCCAGGCATGAGATGTCATACCCAGAATCCGCTCCCGCAATTCTTTTTCAAAACCATTCATCACCGACAAAACCGTTATCAGCGCGGCAACACCCAATGCCACACCCAGCATTGAGGTCAGTGAAATAAACGAAATAAAATGGTTACGGCGTTTGGCCTTGGTGTAGCGCGCACCGATATAGATACTCAGGGGTCTGAACATAATCAGCTCAATTACGCTGAGACCGGCATAAAGCCGGCCTCAGACAGGATTAGGATTTGGCGTGAACGGTTTTGGTACCGTCTTCACTGCCCAGTAATAAGACATCAGCAGGCCGCATAGCAAACAAGCCATTAGTCACCACACCGACGATATCGTTCAGTGTTTTTTCCAGTTTAATGGCTTCCATGATATCCCAACCATGGACATCCAGAATGACATTGTGGTTATCGGTGATAAAGCCCTCGCGATAGACTGGCTGGCCGCCCATTTTGACGATTTCACGGGCGACATAACTGCGCGCCATAGGAATGACCTCTACGGGGAGTGGGAATTTACCGAGCACATCAACAAGCTTGGTTGCATCGGCGATACAGACAAACTTATCAGCCGCTGCGGCAATGATTTTTTCGCGGGTCAACGCGCCACCGCCGCCTTTAATCAATTGCAAATGATGATTTGATTCATCAGCGCCATCAACATAGATAGCGACTTCGCTGACTTCATTCAGATCAAATACATGAATGCCGTGATCTTTCAGACGCTGAGTCGAAGCATTGGAGCTGGAAACCGCACCTTCAATACGACCTTTAATAGTTGCCAGCGCATCTATAAAATGATTGACCGTGGAACCGGTACCGACACCAACGACACCGTCGGTTGTGATGTATTCCAGTGCCGCCCAGGCGGCTTGTTTTTTCATTTCATCAGCAGTCATTGCTAATCCTTGTGATTTTGTTAATTACGTTTTAGCCGGCAATTATAGAGATAAAGTGCCGGCAATGGTAACGTACACGGTTTGTATTGTTAAATGATGCCATGCCAAAACCAATGCTTACCGAGTACGTAGAAAAAATCCTCAAAGCGCGGGTATACGATGTTGCCATCGAAACACCGCTGGAAGTGATGCCACGTTTGTCGGCAAGGCTCAGCAATCAGATTTTGCAAAAGCGCGAAGATCTGCAACAGGTATTTTCGTTTAAATTGCGCGGCGCCTATAACCGCATGAGTCAACTGACTGAAGCAGAACGTCAAAGCGGGGTAGTGGCCGCTTCTGCGGGCAATCATGCTCAGGGTGTTGCTCTCGCTGCCAAAAAAATGGGCATTACGGCTTTAATTGTGATGCCGAAAACGACACCACCGATTAAAGTTGAAGCAGTGCGGGCTTTAGGCGCTGAAATTGCGCTGCATGGCAACAGCTACGACGATGCTTTTGCTTTTGCTCAGCAAGCCGTGGCCAAACAAGGCCGGGTATTTATTCACCCCTATGATGACCCCGAAGTTATTGCCGGCCAGGGCACCATTGCCATGGAAATCATGCGACAGCATCCCGAGCCGGTGTATGCGGTGTTTATTCCCTGTGGTGGCGGCGGACTGTTGGCCGGCATGGCGGCCTATATCAAAGCTTTCTGGCCGCAAATCAAAATTATTGCGGTAGAACCTGCCGATGCTGCCAGTTTAAAAGCCGCATTGGATGCTGGCGAGCGGGTTAAATTGGATCAGGTGGGTTTATTTGCTGATGGTACGGCGGTGCGCCAGGTAGGCGAAGAACCGTTTCGGGTTGCCCGGGAAACCGTCGATCACGTCGTCACCGTAGACAGTGATGAGATCTGCGCGGCGATCATGGATATTTTTGATGATACTCGCAGTGTCGCTGAGCCTTCCGGGGCATTGGCGGTAGCCGGTGCCAAAAAATATATTGCTCAAACAGGTCTCGTCGATAAAACCATGGTGGTCATTAATAGCGGCGCCAATACCAATTTTGACCGGCTGCGCTATATTGCCGAACGCGCCGAAATCGGTGAACGTCGCGAAGTCTTATTTGCCGCGACCATCGATGAGCAGCCGGGCAGTTTCCAGCGTTTTTGTAAAGCGCTGGCAGAACGCGGCATCACCGAATTTAACTATCGTTATGCCAGCGATCAATTTGCGCAGGTATTTGTTGGCGTGCGCATGAGTGGCCGCGAAGAAGAACGGCAATTATTATTCAGCAGCCTCGATAAAGCCGGTTATCAGTGGGTAGACTTTACTGATAACGAAATGGCCAAGCTGCATGTTCGTTACATGGTTGGTGGTCATGCGCCGCAGGCAGAAAACGAGCGATTGATGCGTTTTGAATTTCCAGAACGTCCCGGTGCCTTGCTGCGTTTCTTAACGCATATCGGAAAACGCTGGAATATCAGCTTATTTCATTATCGTAACCATGGTGCTGCTTATGGACGGGTGTTAGTGGGCATTCAGGTGTCGCCGGAATTCGATGCCGAATTCCAGCAGTTTCTGGACACCCTGGGATACAGCCACTGGGATGAAACCGATAACCCAGCTTACGGACTCTTTCTAAAGTAGTTAATTCAGTTTCAATTGATGGTGCTGCTGTCGTTCACCAGCTGAATCTGGCCATGTACTTCAACATTGACTTCATTGCTGCCGGCTGCAATGGCCACCGGTTCTACTTTGCTCATACTATCCATCCGCATACTGGAGGCTTCCATATAGCGCGGTGAATAGCTGCCTTGGTTGACAGATAAGTTCACCAGACGGTAACTGCTGGCGTTAAATTGTTTTTGGATAGCAGCGGCCTGCGCCTGGAATTTATCAATCGCTTGTTTGACTAGATCCTGATGAGTGGTTTCCAGCCGGTCATCGGAAATGGCAAACTGCATCGACTGTATATTGCCAAGGGCCTGTAACTCAGCGAGTAATTCACTCATTTGGGTAAAATCGCTGCTTTCCAGGTGCAATTGCTGGCTGACCTGCCAGCTGCTGATTTTGCCGTCATCATATATGGGCTGAGTCTGGTAGCCTTGGGTTTGTACTTTTACCGCATCATAAGATTTGGCGATACGTAACGCTTCCTGAGCATTTTTATTTACTTCAGCGCTGAGTTTGGTGGCATCACTGCCGCTGCGCAGAATTTGCAGATAAGCACTCATTTCATCGTTACTGATTTCAGTTTTGGCATTGGCACTCAGATTAATCAGGTTATAGTGCAGGTCATTATCGGCCAGTGCATTGGCGCTGAATAACAAGGTGACAAAAAACAGCAGCTGTTTAGACATATTCGACTCCATTAAAAAAATAACAATCGCCGCTAAACTTGCCGTAGCGAACGCACCATTGCAAAATTAACGCATTCAGCCAGACCTGTCATGTGTCTGGATCGCAAATTCAGGTAAAGAAATAAAAGGACGCATCATGAAAGCCCAAGCCAAAATTCTGCCCGATGCCGGTCAGTTAATCACGGCCGCGACAGAACAATTTGTCGCCACTGCCCGTATTGCCATTGCCAAACGTGGTGTTTTTTATGTGGCGTTGGCAGGTGGTTCAACGCCCAAAGGGCTTTATGAAAAACTGGCTACTGAACCGTATCGTCAGCAAATCGACTGGGCACGGGTGCAGTTATTTTTTGGTGATGAGCGCTGTGTACCGGCTGATCATGAAGACAGTAATTATAAAATGGCTCGTCTCGCAATGCTCGATGCCTTACCCATTCCAGCGGAAAATATTCACCGGGTCCCGACCGAAGCAGGTGATGCGTCAGTGGTTGCTGCTGAGTATGCCAAAACGCTGCAAGCGGTTATGGGCGGAGCTGAATTTGACATGGTATTGTTGGGTTTAGGCCCTGATGGCCATATTGCCTCGTTATTTCCGGAGACACCGGCTTTGACTGTTACCGATACATTAACCACCAGTGTCTATGTCGAGAAATTTGATTCCTGGCGGGTGACGCTGACCTATCCGGTTATCAATGCTGCCCGTCAGGTTATTGTATTTATCGGCGGTGCTGCCAAAGCCGATATTGTCCGGGACATCAGCAGCGATGCGGTGACTGGTTTGCCGGTCCAACAATTAGCGCCACGGGGCGAATATTACTGGTTTATGGATAAAGCAGCGGCCGGTCAATAATATGTCAACGCTGCTGGCGGCCGATATTGGTGGCACCAAAACGTTGCTGCAAATCAGCAGTGTCGAGGGCGAAGTACTGTTTCGCCAGCGGTTTGTCAGCAGGGATTTTTCAAGTTTTGATGATTTGCTGACCGGTTATTTAAACAGTCTTCCGGCAGATTATTTACCGATTGATTCAGCTTGTTTGGCAGTGGCCGGACCGATTACCGGTCGCACTGCCAAAGTCACCAACCTGCCTTGGCGAATTGATGCCGATGTTTTATGCCGTAAGCTGCCAGTGCAAAAAATGCTACTGGTAAATGATTTTGCGGCAGTTGGCGAGGGCATTGCCTGTTTAAGTCCCGATGATTTAATCGTGTTGCAAACAGGCAAACCTGATTTATCTGCGCCGCGGGCCGTAATAGGCGCCGGTACTGGTTTGGGCCAGGCTTTTATGACGCCCAATGCTGCTGGGTGGCAGGTGTGGGCAACAGAAGGCGGACATACCGATTTTGCGCCGACCGATGCGCTGCAGCAGCAATTACTGGATTTTTTACTGCAGAAATATGCACATGTGTCTTATGAGCGGCTGGTGTCAGGCATGGGACTGGTTAATATTTATCAGTTTCTCAGTGATTTACAACAAACAGAGTCGCAACTTGATTTAACGGCCGATATACCAGCACAAATAAGTGAGTTGGCCAAGCGAAACGAGCCACTGGCACAGCAAACCATGCAATTATTTGTCGATATTTATGGTGCCCAGGCCGGTAATTTAGCGCTGACCGTGATGCCGCGTGGCGGTTTATTTTTAGCCGGTGGTATTGTCAGCAAAAATAAGCAGCTGTTTATTGATGGCCGGTTTATGCAGGCGTTTTTGGCCAAGGGGCGCATGCAAACGTTGTTGGAAGATATTCCGGTATATTTAATTGATAGCAGTGAGACGGGTTTGTGCGGTGCTGCATTACTGGCGCAAAAAGCGCTGTATAATTAACCTCATGACAGACTCACTTAATGATATTCGCGTAGCGGTTGAAGCCACTTACCTTGACGATGAATCGGATCCGGCGCGGGCCCGCTATTTATTTGCCTATACCATTACCATCAAAAATCAGGGCCAGATGGCGGCCCGTTTACTTTCACGCTACTGGAAAATCACTGGTGGCGATGGTCATGAGCAAGAAGTTGAAGGTGACGGCGTGGTCGGAAAACATCCGTATTTAGCGCCGACTGAGAGTTTTACCTATACCAGCGCCGCCATGCTGGATACGCCAGTCGGAATGATGCAGGGACATTACACCATGCTCAATGATGATGGTGAGCGCTTTGCCGTGGATATTCCGCCATTTACGCTGGCCATGCCCCGAAAACTACATTAATTCAGGGACCGTTAAACGGCATTCACTTATACTGCCAGGTGCGCATATACGACCATCGAGCCAAATTGCCTGGCTCAACATCACACCTTGTAAGTTAGCACCACCGAGCCTGGCTCCGCGCAAATCGGCAAATGTCAGATCCGCCTGACGCAAATCACTATTGCTTAAATCTGCTTGTCGTAAATCCGCGCCTTTCAGTTTACTGTTTGTTAAATTGGCATAGCTGAGGTCGCTGCGGCTTAAGTCGGCATACATTAAATCAGTATTTGAAAGATTGGTATTCATTAAGTTACTGCTGCGTAACACGCTGTTCCGGAGGTTGCTGTTGCTGAGATCTGCCGCCTGCAGATTGGTCGGATTGAAAACACAATTTTCCCAATTGACGCCGGGTGCTGCCGGCGCCTCACAATCAGCTTTTGATTGTGGAAATGTCGTCGGATAAAAAATCGCTGCCAAAAAAATTCCCAGCATCAAAAACACAGTACTCAATACCGGCCATAACCAACGTTCCTGATGCTGCCGGTAACCCTCAAGCAGTCGACTGCGCAACTGGCGTTGCACGACTAACTCAGCAGGTTCTCTGGCGCGACGTTGTTGTTTGCGCTGTTGGAGTTGTTGTTCAGTGGCCAGTGTTTCCTGGCGGCGGTCAAAACCGTTGCGTTCATCCAAATAACGCTTAGCCTGATCAGCATCCTCTGGGATTGATGTGCTGGTATGTATTAGTTCTAAATCAATAATATCGCCAATCGGCCGCCAATGTTTTCGATCCTCACTGATCTCATCCTGCGCATTGAGGCGGCCGAGTAACCAGTTACTCTTCAGTAATGCCAGTGTGAACGGTCCTTTAACTTCGCCGTTATGTCGGGTGAACCATTTTTGTCGGGCTGACTGCATGTTGCTGACTTCATTAACAGATTCCATTGTTATACTAGCACTGAGGCTCCAAAAAGGGTGTAAGCCATGCAGGTGACAACAGCGCCAGCGGCTGATAGCAGTATTCAACTTGCCGGGACGGCGCAAAGCTTGCGTGGTATTGCGGTTGGTCAGCGAATGGAAGCGGTCGTGGCGCAAAATGCGCAGGCCGGCCAGTTGGTGACCTTGCAGCTGGCTGACCGGCAAATACAGATCCGCGCTGAAATAGCATTAACACAGGGGCAGACGCTGTTATTGGAGCGTTTGCCAGCGAATGCACCGGCGCCTTTGAAATTAGTGTCTTTGACAACGCCACCGTCGGCGACAACGGAAACGCTGGGTTTAAAACCGGGCAGTCAGGTTGCTGTTGAGGTCATTAAATTACTAGCGCAGCAAAATTTGCTGGTCAAACTGAATACATCGTTACCTGGCTTACCTGCGCAGATGGAAGTGGATATTAATCAGCTGACCGCGGCGCAGCGCAATAGCTTGCAGCCCGGTGATAAGCTGACGTTGGAAGTACTGAAACTGCAACCGCTCAGTGTCGTTGTTCGGCCTGGCTCTAATATCGATATCAACCAACTACAACGTCAATTATTGCCTCAGCTGATAACACCGCCGGCGAAATTAGCGGGTCTGCTTTCACCCGTAAATAACAGTAATATGCCTCGACAGTTATTGCCGGCAATTAATCAATTATTGCAGGCATTACCACAGCCACAGGCATTACAAAATGCTGATCAATTACAACAGGCAATCCGTCAATCGGGCGTATTTCTGGAACAACAGTTGGCGAGACAAACGCCGGTCAATCAGGATTTCAAAGCCAATTTACTGACGCTGGCGGCGGCACTGAAAACCGCCTTGCAAAACGGCGACATCACGGCTGGAAAAATCAATCAATTACCCACTGAAGTACGCCAGCAATTAGTGCAATTACTCAGTCAGCCACAACATTTACAACAATTACCGGCACAGATCCCCGGTTTGTTGAGCAGTGTGGGCAAAACCCCGACGCAGCTCATTCTGCAATTGCTGACCGGTCAGACCACGCTGCCACCATTACAAACTGCACAAACCCTGCCGCCGATGACCGCTGCGATTCAAAATCAGCCAATACCGGCACAATTTGCCGAACTGGCACGTTTGCAGTTGATGCTTCGCGAAGTGGAAAGCACGCTGGCAAGAGTGCAACTCAATCAATTGTCGATGTTGCGTGAGCCTGATGCCAATAGTCCAACCAGTCAGATATGGCTGACCGATGTGCCGATCCGTGATAAACAACAGCTGCAATGGCTGCAATTACAAATCGAACGCCGCAAAAATGGCAGTGATAATGATGAAACAGACGATAATTGGCAGGTGACACTGAATCTGGAGACCTTGAGCTTGGGACAGCTACAAGCCGCCATCAGTCTGCAAAACAGTCAGGTACAAGTGATATTGACGGCGCAATCAGCGACCACACTGAATTTGCTGGAACAGAATTTGGACTGGTTGCATGAAAAGCTGGCGGCATTGGATTTAAATGTCACGCAATGTCGTTGTCGTCTTGGCAAAGTAGATTGGCTGACCCCGGTCGATATTGCCGGTCAGCGGGATTCGTTACTGGATATTTCGGTATGAAAAACACGCCGCCTCCCATGCGAGCTATCGCCCTGCAATATGATGGTGAAAACGCACCCACCGTGACGGCGACAGGCGAGGGTGCGCTTGCCGAAGAAATTATTCGTATTGCGCGGGAGAACAATATTCCGCTGCGGCAAGATGCCGATCTGACCGCATTATTGAAAGATTTGCAGCTGGGCGAAGACATTCCACCGGTGTTGTACCGCGTGATCGCCGAAGTGATTGCCTATGCTTACTGGGTATCCGGAAAAGTGCCTGTTAATAAAGGCAAAAATAAAAAAATGTGACATACGTCACGTTCTAATCGCTTTTGGTTTGTTGTCATAAAGCAACATGAAACTTTACAAAAAGCATTACATAAATGCTATTAAGTGTTGATTTTAAAATATAAAAAGGCTATTTTCATTTACATTCAATGTCTGGAAGTTAACGACACGCCGTGGATGAAACGCCAATAATCAGTCAGGAAACGCCTACAGTGAATTCGCTGACGTCAGCGGCCCCATTAACATCGGCCGATGTCAGTCATTTATTGGATAAAACGATTTTGCTGGCCGGCGATAAGCAAGCGGATTTGGTGTTTTTACAGACCCTGTTGTCGCTCAGCGGTTTTCGACGGGTATTTGTCGCCAACGGTGCCGATGCACTGATGCAAGCAATGCGCCATGCAATAGATCAGGAACAATGCGATATCGATTTGGTGATCCTCGATGCCCAACTCACCGGTATTTCTGCCCGTGAATTACGACTGACGCTGGATCAATTTGATGAATGGCGATTAATCCCCATCATTGCGCTGCGCCCACAATCACAATGGGATCATGTGCAATTACTGACTGATTTGGGATATGGTGTCACCAGTTTATTATACCGGCCGCTGACTGCTGAAAGCCTGCCACCAGCCGTTATGACCGCGTTGGCCATCAAGCATGAACGCGATTTAACTTATCAGCGACAGCAACATATTGAAGAAGAAAATGCTCAGCTGAAAGTCATGGAAGCGCGCTTACAGTTTTCGGTAAATCATGACGATTTAACCGGTTTAGCTAACCGTCGCCGGCTGGAACAGGGGTTGGAGTTAAGTCTGACGCAGGTAAGGCACTTTCATACCAGCTGTGCTTTGTTTTATATCGATCTCGACAGCTTTAAAGTGCTTAACGATGCCGAAGGCCATGAAGCCGGCGATGCTCTGTTGGTGCAGGTAGCCAATTCATTACGGCGGTTTTTTAAGGTGCAGGATACGTTGGTTCGTATCGGCTCGGATGAGTTTGCCGTGTTGGTCGATAATATTGACCAACAGACCGCATTAACCCGTGCCGAGGGGCTGCGGAATTTATTTGATGGCTACAGTTTTGCCCATCATGGTCATCATTACCATTTATCGGCCAGTTTCGGTGTTAAATGTATTAGTGATGGTGAACATGCCACCGCTGGTGAAGTATTGTCACATGCTAATCAGGCGTGTTTTACCGCCAAAAAACGAGGCCGTAACCGGGTGCATTTTTACAGCCCCGAAGATCGTGAAATGCATACATTACGGCATAGTGTCGAATGGGCGCCCCGTATCCGGACTGCATTAAAGCAAGGTCACTTTGTTCTGGAATTTCAGCCGATTTATGAATTGGCCGGGCAACGCATCAATCATTATGAGTGCCTGATCCGCATGTGTGGTGATGGCGATATGCTGTATTACCCGAATGA
>DASSWO010000079.1:0-3833 GCA_035704795.1 Methylophaga sp.
GACAATCGGAGTAATGGTGCAATAAAAACTTCACCAATGAGCCACCACCCAAACCCACTACCAATATATTGTTGGGCAAAGGATTGAACAACAAACAAGCCATCATCGATCGCGTGTAACTCAACTCCAATCGATATGGCTGGCGCATCGACATACTGCTTTGGCGTGGAAACGTACCAAAATGCATGGAGCGAATATCACCAATATCAATCACTTCAATGATGCCTTCATCGCTGCTTCGCTGCAGCACCACCTGCCCGCCGTTATAAAGTTGCATATCAGGGCCGTAAGTCAGCAATAAGCTGGCGGTGCAGCCAGCTATGTACTTGTTTACTGAGCAACGTCTCCATCCCCTCGAAATTACGATCAGCACCATCTATTATTCGCTGACTATACGGCTGCATAGTGTTTAATTTTAATTTGCTATAGCGCAGTACGGCAGCCCGCTGCAGTACAGCATCAATTTGACTACCCATAATATCGAGTACCGGTACATTGGCATCAATAATCTTTTCGGCTGTTATGTCTTCATCAGCACTAATCATTACCAATGCACTGATAGGTCGCGGTGTTGCTGCAATCGCATTAATAGCCGTTTGCACGCCCGCGCCATGACCCAGAATAATTAAATGCTGTGGGTTTTTTGCGCTAAGCCAGGCAATGGCAGCATCCATTCGTGCCGGATTACCGGGCACAGTAGTCTGAGCCGGCGGTATGTCGCTATTTTCTGGCTTGCTGTCTGCAGGCGGATTTTCCGGGTCAGTCGTGCCATCAGCCGGTGGTTCAACAACATTATTCTCAGCAGCTTGTGCTTCAGGTGCATCTGCATCCGTGACGGGTAAATCAATCGTTTCTGGTTGCGTGGCCTCAGCTACCATTTGGTCGTTTAGTGAAACCGTCAATGTGTCCCAGCCAAAGGCCGGCAATTCCTCACGTAAACGATGCAGCAGAGGACCGTCATATTGTGTCGATTCATCGTGCAGCAAAATAATAGCACCACGCAATTTACCCAACGTTTGCGGTAAATAGGTCGCCGCAACTGGCTGTCCGGCTACATCCAACGTAAATTCGCCGTTAACCGCCCCGCCACTTTGTACCATTGGCATCGTCGATGATTTACTTTCCGTATCCGCTGCAGCGCCGGCAAATGCCTGATGACCAAGCACAACAAAAAACAGGGCGGGCCAATACAATCGGGACAAGATATTCTCCGGTAATCAAACTACTGATAATTTGCTTCAGTATAATCACAGTAGTTACGTTTCAAAAGCTGAAAAATAGCCGCTTTTGAGGTAAAGTAACTGGTTTTGAGTCCGAATATAAAGAGAGAAATCGTCATGGCTGAATTTAAAATTGCTCCCTCCATTCTGTCGGCCGACTTTGCCCGCATTGGTGAAGAAGTCGTCAATGTATTGGCATCAGGCGCTGACATTGTCCATTTTGATGTCATGGATAATCATTACGTACCGAACCTGACCATTGGGCCATTGGTTTGTGAAGCATTACGTAAGCACGGCGTTACCGCTGAAATTGATGTGCATTTAATGGTCAAACCAGTTGATCGGATTATTCCTGATTTCGCCAAAGCTGGCGCCAGTTATATTACCTTCCATCCCGAAGCCTCTGAGCATATCGACCGCAGCTTGCAATTGGTTAAAGCTGAGGGTTGTAAATCTGGTCTGGTCTTTAATCCGGCAACCCCATTATCTTTAGCCGAGCACGTACTGGATAAAGTTGACCGTATTCTGCTGATGTCTGTTAACCCGGGCTTTGGTGGTCAGAAATTTATTCCACATACGCTGGATAAATTACGTCAGGCGCGCAAAATGATTGACGAAAGTGGTTATGACATTGATCTGGAAATCGATGGCGGTGTAAACGTACAAAATATCCGTGAAATCGCTGAAGCCGGTGCCCGTACTTTTGTTGCTGGCAGCGCGGTATTTGGTGCAGCCAATGCCAGCGATCCAAATCACTATGAAACTGTTATCGCAGCACTGCGCGCTGAACTGGCAAAAGCCAATATTTAATCTCAATTCAGCGCCAGAGATTTGAAAATTTGCCCGGTTCCGTGCCGGGCTTAATTTAGAAGCCATCAATGAAACAGGCACAATTCGACCAACTGGCTGAGGCCGGCTATAACCGCATTCCGCTGTCGCGAGAAGTGCTGGCGGATCTCGATACACCGCTCAGTACCTATCTGAAACTGGCCGATGCGCCCTACTCTTATTTATTTGAGTCAGTTCAGGGCGGCGAAAAATGGGGCAGGTATTCAATTATTGGTTTGCCGTGCCAGCAAGTCATTAAAATTTTTGGCTCACAAATCCGCGTTTACCAAAACAATGAATTGATTCAAACCTTAATCAAACCAGACCCATTGAAATGGATTGCCCAATTTCAGGCGACCTTCAAGGTGCCAGAGCTTGAGGGTTTGCCCAAATTTAATGGCGGCCTGGTTGGTTACTTTGGCTATGACACCGTTCGTTATGTCGAGACCCGGTTAGGTGAAGCACCACCGAATGATCCGCTGGGCTGTCCTGACATTTTGCTGATGGTTTCTGATGAACTGGTGGTGTTTGATAATCTCAGCAATCGGCTGTTTTTGATTGTCCATGCTGATACAGCACATGAAAATGCTTATCAACACGCTCAAAATCGTCTGGATAATCTGACGCTGCAACTTCGCGAATCAACGCCAAAAACGCCCGCACATACTGCTACACATAAGGTGAGTGAACAGGATTTTATCTCCGGTTTCACTCATGATGGTTTTATCACCGCGGTCGAGAAAGCCAAGCAGTACATTACCGATGGCGACATTATGCAAGTGGTGTTGTCGCAGCGTTTGTCGATTCCGTTTGAAGCTGCGCCCATTGATTTGTACCGGGCCCTCAGAACACTGAATCCATCGCCTTACATGTTTTATCTGAATCTGGATGACTTCCATGTTGTCGGCTCTTCTCCGGAAATTCTGGTACGTATGGAAGATCAGGAAGTCACCGTCCGGCCGATTGCCGGCACCCGTCAGCGCGGTAAGAATGAAGAAGAAGATCAAGCACTGGAAGCCGATTTATTATCGGATCCGAAAGAACTTGCTGAGCATCTGATGCTGATCGATTTAGGTCGTAACGATATTGGCCGCGTCAGTCAGACTGGTACCGTCAAACTCACCGATAAAATGGTCATCGAACGCTACTCGCATGTCATGCATATTGTCTCCAATGTCACCGGTAAAGTGTTGCCAGATATGACGGCTTTGGATGCGCTGCGGGCAACCTTCCCTGCTGGTACCGTCAGCGGGGCACCCAAAGTCCGGGCAATGGAAATCATTGATGAATTAGAGCCGGTCAAACGCGGCGTTTATGCCGGCGCGGTGGGCTATTTGTCATGGTCAGGCAATATGGATACTGCCATTGCTATTCGTACTGCTGTCATCAAAAATCAGCAACTGCATATTCAGGCAGGCGCTGGCATTGTTTATGATTCGGTACCCGAATCCGAATGGCAGGAAACCATGAATAAAGCGCGCGCAGTGTTTCGCGCAGTCGCCATGGCTGAAGCCGGTTTACAACCACCCATCGCCGAACAGGCTTAATCAGGATTAGTTCATGTTATTGATGATCGATAATTACGACTCGTTTACCTATAACCTGGTGCAATATTTTGCCGAGTTGGGCGCCGAGGTAGAAGTTAAACGTAATGATCAACTGAGCATTGCTGATATCGAAAAGCTGGATCCGACACAAATTGTGATTTCGCCCGGCCCATGCACACCTAATGAAGCTGGCGTATCACTTGATGTCATTAATCATTTTGCCGGCAATAAGCCCATT
>DASSWO010000080.1:0-3096 GCA_035704795.1 Methylophaga sp.
GAACGTGTTTCGGGATGCGCACCGGCCGGCATTACATCGACAAAAGGCTCATCGGCATAATGTTGTTCAAACAATGCCTGTAAATCGACCTGACGCTGCAAGCGGCCATATAAAGTGGCATGAATACCCCGAATCATCGGGATTAAATGTGGCACAAAAGTCAGGCCGATTTCGCCGCCTGCCATTTGTGTCAATGTTTGCCTGATCTCCGGTAAATGCCGGTGGCCCTTAACGCCATAAGCTTTCGTGCTTTCGCCGGCTTCAGTCAATAAGGTACCGAGTGCGGCTTTGCGGCCGGCACCGCTGGTACCTGATTTGGCATCAGCTATCAGTTGCATGGGATCGATGAGTCCGGCTTTTAGCAAAGGATAAAACCCCAACTGCACAGCCGTCGGATAACAACCAGCCACGGCCACCAGCTGTGCATCGCGGATGGCATCCCGATTCAATTCCGGCAAGCCATAAACGGCCTGTTCGACATATTCCGGACAGGTATGTGGTGTGTTATACCACTGTGCCCATAAGTCGGTATCTTTCAGCCGAAAATCGGCCGATAAATCAATAACTCTTACCCCGCGTTTTAGCAACGCCGGCACGCCGCTCATGGCGACGGTATGCGGCGTCGCAAAAAACACCACATCACATTCAGCAAGCGCCGCTTCATCGGGCTCGCTGAATTGTAGATCCAAATGGCCACGCAAATTCGGGAACATATCGGCAACCGGCATACCTGCCTCGCTGCGCGAGGTGATAAGGCGGATTTCAACCTCCGGATGGTTAACGAGTAGCCGGAGCAGTTCGACGCCGGTGTAGCCGGTGCCACCGACAATTGCTACTTTAATCATATTGATTCCTGTAAATGCTTTGCTGCTACATCATAAAAGAGCAGAGCCTAAAGCAAAAGGTTTAACACTAAAGGGCATTGCCATTGGTTTGTCTGTCCAGTGAGGGATCTACTCGAATAGCAACGGTTTTTGCATCATTACTACCGGCTGAGGTAAATGGCATTTTGGAGATGCTCTGGGTTTCAATCAGCGAACCTTGCCACTGTATTTGCCAAAACTGCCGGCCAATGCGCAGCAAATACCGACCATTATCGGCACTTGTCTGATGAAAGCTCAGCAGATCAAACAGCAAAGTTTGTAAGCGCTGACTGACCGCCTGGCCAAAATTTGCTGTGGGACACCAGCATAAAAGATCATTAAGAATGCTTGGAGATGGTTGCCAGCGAAGCAAAGTCGCCAGCATCTCAATGACTGCATCGAGTCCCGACAATGAAAGGTGGTGCCATTGTCCCCAGCTGCTCAGCAGTAACACATCCAGACTTGTGATGAGATTGGTTTGCGCCGAGCTGAAACTAAGTGGATCGTTAAGCTTACTGCTTAATTGCAGCCCCAGTTGTTGCAGGTGATCCAATGGCGCTGGTTGTAAATTTACCAACAGAATTATTTTTGTCGCACTGGCGGGTTGATTCAGCGTCTCGCTGGCAGGTGGCGGTAATGATGTTGCCAGCGCTGAGCGTCGTAATAATTGACTAAGTTCAAGAATATGATGACTGGCCAGTTGCGGCTGAGGATCATTAATCCGTAGCCAACTATTGCGGCTTAGCAGGCCATTGATAATGGCAAATGCCAGCACATTTACTAACGCTTTATCAGCATACAATGCTTGTTGCGGCGTGGTGCCGGGGGGCAGATCGCTGAGTTGCCAGCGGCTTTGCTCACTTTGCCGGTTGAGGTTAAGTTGTTCCATACCATTATCAGTAAAAACCGATAAATCCAGTTGTGGGATAACATCCGCCGGCGGCTGCTGTTTTAAGGCCAGACGTTTACGGGCAACTTTAATGCCTTCCTCAGACAGTGAATGTGATCTTGCGAACTGCTCTGCCGTTTTTAAGACTTCAGCGAGCCATTGCCAACGCTTCAATGGCTGTTTGAGTAATCCGCGCACACCTAAAGTCAGCGGTTGATCCAGAGCGCGTAACTGCATAGCCGACCATTGCCAGTTATCAGTCAAAGCGCTGATAAACTGCCGCCGCCACGGATGAGCGGGGTGCAAAACTTTATGCGATAACCGCTCTTGCGACTGTAAATACAATGATTGCCGGGCGCGATCCGTATCTTCAGTACTGAGATGGTTTTGCAAAGCCGCCAATTGCAAATTTGCCTTGCTCAGCACTGTACTATCCTGCTCATCGTTATCGATAGCTTGCTTGAGTAACAGACTTAAATTGGCTGCTTGGCGGAATAACTGGCACTGCTTAGCGACAAACAGCAACGCTAAATCTTGTCGTGCATCACCCCAAAACGCTGCCGACCAGTATTGCAGCAGATCTTCCAGCAATTGTTGTGGTGCGCGCGACGGCAGTGCGCCAAAATCCAGCAAACTATGATGGTTGAGTTGATGCTGCGCCAGCAATCGATCAGCAATTTTGTTGTAATCATCCTGCTCATCACTGGTGATCAGCCACCATAAAGGCAGGCTACCCGCCAGTACCAGCCCGTTTGCGTAAAAATCAGTTAGGTCACGTTGAATTTCTGGATGCAGGCGTACATCAGCTTCGCTGACTAACAGGCTATTTAGCTTAATACCCAGTTGGGCTGCCCAGTCCGTTATCGCCCGCAATTTAGCTAACAATGCCTTGCGGCCATCAGCGGGCAAATTCGCATTGTGAACCAACCATAATGTGAATTGGGGGGCGTGCGGATAGCTGAAACCGTTGAAGCTGTTGAGTAAATACACACCACGCAGCGCATAACGGCGAAGTGCTTTGCGGCGAAATTGAAAGTTTCGATCGACGCTGCTGGCAGCACGCAGACTGCTAACATCCGGTTGATAATCAATAATTCCGGTCGGACAGTCCTCACTGACAAAGCCGGGCAATAATTTAAAATTACCATGCAAAATCAGCGGTAATAACTGAAAAAACAACGGTTGGGGATGCGGCGCTAAGGCAACCAGCCGACTTAATTGAACGCGGTTATGCGCTTGAAAAAGCCGGAGCGACTGCGCGCGATCCCGGGACATAATTAATGTCGGAAATGCCGCATGCCGGTAAACACCATGGCAATACCGTGCTCATCGGCGGCGGCAATC
>DASSWO010000083.1:0-2495 GCA_035704795.1 Methylophaga sp.
ACTTTGGGCAAACAGCTCTTTTTGCGTTGTATCGTGTAAATAAATGCTCCATGGATTGGGGAACATAAATTTCATCGTGCCCAGTGCATTCAAAGGTCCAGGCTGTTGCCGCAAAACATATGGGAAATAACTGCTACTTAATTGTTGCCAGTTAATTTCATCGATATCACGTTCGATGCGGAGGTCATCAATTTTTTCAAACACCTGGAATTGCTGACTGGCAAGAAAATCGGGATCAGCTTGCTGCTTGGGCAAAATATCTAAACGGGCAATTTTACTGGGCACATTCCAGTAAGGATTGAAGACAATATGACTCATATCACTGTTAAAGCTTGGCGTTTGCCGGTAGCTGCGACCAATAATAACGCGCATGTTCAAGGCGATGGTTTCATTCTCAATAGCGGTTAATTGATAACCGGCCAGATTAACCATTAAATAACGTTCACCGGGATCATCGGGCAGCCAGCGTAGTCTCTCTAGCGACGTGCGTAGTTGCGTAATTCGTTGGCTGACTGGCGCTGACATTGCTTTGCGGGTAGCGCTGCCGATAATGCCATCGACTTTGAGGCTATAGCGTTGCTGAAATTGTTTAACCGCTTCAACAAGCTGTTCGTCATAGACTTCAACTGGATAAGAATGCACCGAAATATCATTAAATTCAGCCGCTAACCGCTGACGGATATTGCTAAGTTCAGCATGTTGTTCACCCGGTTTTAGCAATGGCATATCGCCAATGACTGGCCAGCCACCTTGTTTGGCAATTAGGTGATAATCGGCCAGTGTTTGTTGCAGGAAACCATAGTCAGGAGTTTGCGGTAATAAAGCCTGCATGGCGTTGTTTAATAACTCGGCATCAGCATTTTGTTTGAGTAAATCATCCAGAAAAATGACGCTGTCAAATTGATCACCGCTGATATGCCAGTCGGGATCAGCGATTGCCGGACGAATACGACCAATAGCCAATTCTTCGGTTAAACGCAGAAAGTTTGCTGTCAGTAATTCATCTATTTCGCGGACATTGTCCTGAGTGATATTGTTAACTTGTCTCAGCAGTCGCGGTAACTGGTAATCACGACTTTTCAGCCCATGTTTATCAGCATTGTTTAACCAGTTTATGGCCACTTCACCGCGCTTATTGAGTTGTAGGTTATCAAACCAGTGAAGTTGCGTAGGCTCTTGATAAAGCGCCAAACGCGCATCATTGGTCAGCGTGACATTGTTCAGTTTGGCACCCGCCTGTAATGGCGGCACGATCAGTAAAATCGTCCATAAAATGAAAAACGGCAAACTACGCATCAAAAATATTTGAGTTGTTATTTTCACAACCTTATCTTGGTCGGTAAAGGTATAACGGTCAAGCCGCGAGACGTTTATTGCGGAGCAACAGCCACAGAAAAAATGGCCCACCCAGCAGGGTAGTGATCACACCGACGGGTAATTCAGCTGGTGCAATAACGATACGAGCCAGTGTGTCACAAATAATTAAAAAACTACCGCCAAACAGCATGCTGGCCGGGATCAGCCATTGATGATCTTGACCAATCAGCAAACGGCAAATATGCGGCACCATCATGCCAATAAAGCCAATCGGCCCGCATAAAGCCACAATGGCGCCCACACACAAAGACGTTATAAAAAACAGTACATAGCGCAGGCGATTAACGTTTACGCCGCGGCTGGCGGCAATATCATCGCCAGCCATCAGCAGATTTAATTCCCGACCAAAGACGATAATCACCAGCGCGGCGA
This sequence comes from Methylophaga sp., assembly GCA_035704795.1. GTDB lineage: Bacteria > Pseudomonadota > Gammaproteobacteria > Nitrosococcales > Methylophagaceae > Methylophaga. The sequence continues at coordinate 1,750 of DASSWO010000083.1, forward strand.
TGATGACAAATGGCGCTAATTGACGAATATCGCCATAGCCGACGACAGTCAGGCTACCCATCAGCCAGCGGATGATTTGAAAAGCATCATTCACATCACTGAGATACTGCACCAGTAAAATCAGACTGGAAAAAAAGAAACTAATGGCAACACCGGTCAGTAACAACGTTTCAGTGGAAAACCCGCTGCGCAGACGACTGATGAAATAGACCAGACTGATTGCAATAAGCGCACCGCAAAAGGCGCTAAACGTTTGTGCGCTCAACCCCAACAGAAAAACATTCAGCCCCAGGTAAACACTGATCGCAGCGCCTAAGGAAGCCCCGCTGGCAACGCCAAGGGTAAAGGGGGTTGCCAGTGGATTATGGAACATCGCCTGAAATACCAGGCCACAGAGGGCAAGTCCACAGCCCGCTAAAAATGCGAATAATAATCTCGGCAGACGAATTTCCCACAAAATTTGCTGACGGATCTCAGCAGAACGGATACTTTGCAAATCCAGCCAGGGACTCACCATCAGTACGACTACAGCCATTACGAATAAGGCAATTAAAGTGCGCTTGGGGTGCGCTTGTAAGCTGTTCATTAATGATTTGCCGTTAAGGCCACATTGCGGCCGGTTTGCGGGTGCTGCACAAAAACAAAATCCTGCTGATAGAGGGTCTGCAAAAGCGAGTTCTCCATAAAATGTTCCGCCTCGCCCAGCCAAATAAGTCGGCCATCTTTAAGTGCCATCACCCGGTCTG
>DASSWO010000085.1:0-4382 GCA_035704795.1 Methylophaga sp.
CAGTAAATGTGAAGCTTTTTTGGTCATCCGCTAATCAGCGCCGCTGAAATCAGACTGAGCGCGGCAATCAACGATAACTGGGCACGCAAGCGTAAAAATGCCGGACTATAAACGGATGCCAAGTAAAACTTTTCGTACAACCACAAACCCAAAAATGACCATGCGGCCAGCCAGAACCAGTTAAATGACGGCCACAATAACCAACACCAGGCCCAAAGCATTAAACCGACACTGACCAGCGTTACATGGCGGGGTAATTCATATTGCATCGATACCAGCCATAGCAGCCCACCGAGAAAGCTGAAAATCATAGCCGCATAGGTCAGTAACCACTCACTGCTGGCGGGGTGAAGTCCGAAAGCGTTGAGCAAGGCGAGGCCAATAAATGGAATCAGGCCGGCATAGCCCAATAATTGATGTAATCGGCTCATGTTCATACCTCGGTAAATTGTGGAACGGATTGGATTTGCAGTTGTTTGGGCTTCAGTTTCAGCAAAAATCGTAGCTGAATTTTATAAGCATCCAAATCGAAATATTGTGGTGCCTCAGCAATTTTGGATAAACGTTGATGGGCGCTGTCGGCATCATTGACCCGGCCGAGGTACAGCCACTGGTCGATTAAATGGTAGTGGCTTTTATCGTCATCACCATCCATTGCTAATTCTTTAACCAGAATCGGTCCTGACCACGGCCAGACCTGATTTTTCAGGCCGCTGAGCGCGGATTGCAGGCGCAGGTTATAAAGTGTGGCGGCTTCGACGCCGCCACAGGCTCCTTTGCATTTATGCAGCTGAAAACCAAAACAGCTGCCTTTTTTGGCCGGCTCCAGACCGGTTAATTGCTGACAAAGCTGATGGTCGCTGACCAACTGTAATAATTTTATTTGCGCCTGCCGCTGGCTGCGAAACAGGCCAAAACGGTTAGTGAACTCGGGTGGTTGACTAAGATCGGCCATCTCAATTTGTACCCGCTGATAACCTTGCTTATCGGTGGCGAGAGCTAATTGAAATAGCCGCTTGGCTTTGGTTTGCCGCCGGTTATAAAGTGGTTTTTCGGATTTAATTAATTGGTTTTCCAATAACTGTGCACCAAAATCAGACGGTGTTTCGGTAAAATCAATATGGGCCAATTGTTGCTGCATTTCACTGCTGCGTAAGCTGCCCTGCGAAGCAAAATGGCTGAGTACCCGTTGTTTGATATTGATAGATTTGCCGATATAAAGCAGCGCGCCGTTTTCATCATAAAACTGGTACACGCCGGGTGACTCAGGCAATTTGTCTATTTCTGTCGGATCAAGCTGACTAGGAAGGCGGGTTTGCTGCATTAGCTGTTGGCAGACTTGTTGAATTTCTGTCGCGTTATAATCAGCGCTGATTTGTGAGAATAACTCGCCAATCACATCGGCATCATCCATGGCGCGATGCCGATTTTCGATATGCAGGCCAAGTCTCGCCACTATGGCATCGATGCCATGACGCCGTGCTTCTGGATAAAATCGCCGGCTAAGTTTTACCGAGCACAGGGTTTTGCCGAGAAACGTGATACCCGCCCGCTGAAATTCAGCGCGCAAAAAACCGTAATCAAAGCGGGCATGGTGGGCAACCAGCACTTTATCTGCCAGCAGGTTTTGAATAGTTCCGGCAAGTTCTGCAAACGCAGGTTGTCCTGCAACCATGCTATCGGTAATGCCGGTCAGTTCGCTGATCCAGGGGGGAATGCGCTGGCCGGGATTAAATAGCTGTTGCCAGCGCCCGGTGATTTCGCCATCTTCGACAAAAATCAGCGCCAGTTCGGTCATCCGATCCCGCAGCGCATTGCCACCGGTGGTTTCGCAATCGAGCAGCACCATATTTTTGGGGAAACCGTCAGAGAAGGTCATATGCTGCCTCGCTGCCGGCGGCAGCGTTCGCTGCAATATTTCACGTCATCCCAACAGCTTGACCATTTTTTGCGCCAGCTGAATGGCCGCTGACAAACAATGCAGGTTTTCTCAGGTAAATTGGGCTTTGAATGAGCCATATCAGCATTTCAGGAAGTATCACCGCGAAGTGTCGACCGGCCATCGTGAAATCGTTGTGAAACTGAAGGTCAACAGACCCTATTCAGCGGTTGGCAATTTCATCATATGTTCGCGATAATGCTGCAGTTCACGGATTGAGTCTTTAATATCGTCCATCGCCAAATGAGAGGATTTTTTCTTAAAAGCTTTATCCACTTTTGGAGCCCAGCGGCGCGCCAGTTCTTTCAGGCTGCTGACATCGAGATTGCGGTAATGGAAATAGGCTTCTAATTCAGGCATGCAGCGCGCCATAAAGCGGCGATCCTGGCAAATACTGTTGCCGCACATTGGTGATACATTGGCGGGTACGTATTTTTGCAGAAATTCCAGCGTTTCGGCTTCAGCTTGTTGTTCGTTGTAAGTGCTGTTGCGAACCCGCTCAACCAAACCTGAGCGGTTATGCTGTTTGGTATTCCATTCATCCATGCCGTCCAGAATCGCATCAGGCTGCTTGATAGCGATAATCGGACCTTCAGCAAGAACATTCAGTTCGCTATCGGTGACGATGGTGGCAATTTCAATTATATAATCGTTATTGGTGTCGAGACCGGTCATTTCCAGGTCTATCCAGATAAGGTTATTTTTACTTTTAGCCATGGTCTCCGTCTTTCTGCTGTCGGCAAGGGGTGAACTATGTTGCCAGCGATTGTATCAAAGGCTACTCTGCACCACACATTTTAGAAATTTTAATTGGTTTGAATGATGATAAATGAATTTACCTGGATTTTTGTAATTGCCTTGTTAGTGATGACCGGTGTCGAAGTCTGGCTGACGCTGCGCCAGAAACGGCATGTACTGGCCAAACGGGATCATGTGCCCGCGGCTTTCAGCGAGCAAATCAGTCTTGAAGCCCATCAAAAAGCGGCAGATTATACTGTCGCAAAAGGTCAGTTTAAACGAACAGAAGCCTTATATGGCGCAGTCATTTTGTTGGTTTGGACACTGGGTGGCGGCTTGGCATGGTTATCCGGTGCATGGCAAAGTCTGGGGCTGTCGGCAACGGTAACCGGTATTTTATTTGTGTTGAGTTTTCTGGTGATTGGCTCGCTATTGGAATTGCCGACCAGCTGGTTTAAAACCTTTGTGATGGAAGATAAATTTGGTTTTAACCGCAGCACGCCGGGCGTTTTCTTTGGAGATTTTGCCAAACAAATGTTGCTAATGCTGGTTATGGGCGCGCCCATTGTCTGGGCGACATTGTGGCTGATGAACAGCACCGGTGAATTTTGGTGGTTGTATTTGTGGGCCGCGTGGATGGGTTTTGCACTGTTTATGATGTGGGCCTACCCGGCATTTATTGCGCCGCTGTTTAATAAATTTACACCGCTGAAAGACCAGCAACTGGAAAGTCGGGTCGATAGCTTATTAAAACGTTGCGGCTTTAAGAGCCAGGGCATTTTTGTTATGGATGGTTCGCGGCGCAGTGGCCATGGTAATGCTTACTTCACTGGCCTTGGTAATAACAAACGTATTGTGTTTTTTGACACGCTTTTGAATACCCTCAATGAAGATCAGATTGAAGCAGTATTAGCCCATGAATTGGGGCATTTCCGTCGCAAACACGTCATCAAAAATATGGCGTTACTGGCGGTATTAAGCCTGATTGGTCTGGCACTGCTGGGCTGGGCATCGGCGCAAAGCTGGTTTTATACCGGCCTTGGTGTCGACACCATGAATGCAGCGATGGCTTTGGTATTGTTCATGGTGGTGATACCGGTGTTCAGCTTCTTTTTGCATCCATTGCTGACCCACTTATCACGTAAATATGAATACGAAGCGGATGAGTATGCAGCATCAGTGTCGAGTGCCGATGATTTGGTGACTGCCCTGGTAGCGCTTTATAAAGAAAATGCCAGTACGTTAACGCCTGATCCGCTGGTATCAGCAGTTTATGATTCGCATCCGCCGGCATCTTTACGAATCGCAGCTTTACAGGCACGGCCGGCTTGATACTGAAAGTCACTATCCCGGGATTATTGTTATCGGTCAGTAGCTTGTTGCTGGCCGATGGCAAGATTTTGCATGATGCCAGTTGTATGCAATGTCATGCGTCGCTGACCGGTGGTGATGGTAATGCTTTATACAGCCGAAGCGATCGTAACGTAAAAAGTCTGTCTGGCCTCGAAAAGCGGGTTGCGAATTGTGCTATTGCTGCGGATGCCAATTGGACACCCGAGCAACAACAACAAGTGATTGAATATCTAAATAGCCGTTTTTACCACTTCTGATGCGTTAATAATCACCCGATTGCGACCGTTGGCCTTAGCCTGGTAAAGCGCTTGATCACTGCGTTCTAAAATGCTTATTGGTGAATCCCCTGCCT
>DASSWO010000045.1:0-3170 GCA_035704795.1 Methylophaga sp.
CATTCTTAGCGAATACTAGCGTCAAATATTTCCTAGAAACATTTCCACGCAAGTACCCACACAAATTACTTGATACCAGTTTGTTAAAGAGCGTTTGCCAGAACCAGCCAGCAAAGAAGCGAGAATTATACAGACACTCGCTTGGGTGTCAATCACAATATGACAGTTTAATGAATGATTATTAAAGCTGAAAGTGTGTTAAAAATTGGTGGGCCGTCTGCGACTCGAACGCAGGACCATCGGATTAAAAGTCCGGTGCTCTACCAACTGAGCTAACGGCCCAAACCAAGCGCGACATATTACTTGATCTGAGAAAAATGACAAGCCCTGAATTGGCATTTTTTCAATTTAATGACTCGAGGTGTTTATGGCTGTTATCCCCAAACCGGACGTCAAACTAATCAGCAATGCTTTGCACTATGCCGAAACCCTTCGGGAAATTGATGATGATCATCATGGTGTGGCTCATGTGCTGCTCTATCTCGCCGAGTATTCACGCCAACTAAAAACGGTTACGGATGCCGCTGACCAATATATGCGCTTTGGTCAGGATGTGCAGTTACACACTAATCTTACTAAGGCACTGGAAAAGCTGGCGGCCTATGAGCTTGAAGCCGAGCGCCTCGAACCACCGACATTCGGACTAGATTAAATCTGGTATGGCGTAGGGTCAGCAATACCGGCGTCAGCAAAACCTTGCCGTCGGAACCGGCATGAGTCACAACGGCCACAGGCATGACCATGACTATCAGCCTGATAACAAGATATGGTCTGGCTGTAATCAACACCAAGTTTGGTGCCTTGTTGGATAATTTCCGCTTTGCTGAGCTGCATTAAAGGTGCATGGATTTGTAAATGATGGCCTTCAACCCCGCGCTTGGTGGCAAGGTTGGCCATTGTTTCAAAAGCTTTTATATAGTCAGGCCGACAATCCGGGTAACCGGAATAATCCACCGCATTGACGCCGACAAAAATTGCATCAGCTTCCAATACTTCCGCCCAACCGAGTGCAATGGACAGAAATACGGTATTACGTGCCGGCACATAGGTTATCGGAATACCATCGGCATGTTGCTCAGGGACGGCGATATCGGCCGTTAATGCTGAACCGCCGATGCTACGCAAATCAATACTGACCACTTTGTGTTCAACTACGCCCATAGTTTGGGACACACGCAATGCTGCCTGTAACTCAGTCGCATGGCGCTGACCGTAATCAAAACTCAGCGTATAACAGGCAAAGCCCTGAGACTGGGCAATCGCCAGCACCGTTGTGGAATCAAGGCCACCCGATAATAAAACAATTGCGTTAGGCTTCATGTTCAACGTCCCTGCGCATCTTGCCAGAGATATTTATGCAATTGAATTTGCATTCGTACCGGCAGATTATCTTTGATGATCCATTCAGCAAGGTCGGTGGGGTTTAAATCACCGTGTACCGGTGAAAATAGAATTTCACAACGCTCGGGCAGATCATATTCGGTAAGTTTTTTTACCGACCAGTCATAATCATCGCGATTACAAATGACAAATTTCAGCTGATCTTTTTCGGTCAGTAAATCCAGATTGCTGTAGCGATTTTTACTGTCTTCTTTGGAAGCGGGTGTTTTTAAATCCATGACCCGAGTTACCCGCGAATCAATATTACTGATATCCATAGCACCACTGGTTTCCAATGATACTTCAACATTTAAGTTGCAGAGCGCAGTCAGCAGTTCGCGGCAACTATTTTGTGCCAATGGTTCGCCGCCAGTGACGGTAACGTAACGCGGCTGATAACCGGCAACTTCAGCAACGATATCGCTGATCTCACGTTTTTCACCGCCATAAAAGGCATATTCAGTATCGCAATAACCACAACGCAATGGACAGCCGGTCAATCGAACAAATACAGTTGGTAAACCTACCGTACGGGTTTCACCTTGCAGTGAATAAAAGATCTCGGTAATACGACATTGCGCCATTGTGATAACTCAATGGAACGCGGTTACTGTGCTTGCTGAATGCGATCCAATCGCACTTTAGCAAGCCGCGCAGCTGAGCTGTCGGGATATTGTTCCAGCACTTGATTTAACGTCGCTTCAGCTTTATCAGCATTGCCCATTTCATATTCACTAAAGCCGCGTTTTAATAAGGCATCGGGTACTTTACTACTATCCGGATATTGGTCTAAGACCATTTGGAAAGCGGTAATGGCCTGTTCAAAATTACGCACTACGTAATTGGCTTCGCCTTGCCAGTAGTAAACATTCGGTAAATAACTGCTTTGCGGATATTGTTGTGGAAAACTATTTAACGCGACTATCGCTTCTTCGTACTGGCCACTACGCAAAATTTGCAAGGCTGCCTGATAAGCAGCTTCACCGCTTTCTACTGATACTGGACCATTGCTGGCAATAGTGCTGTCCGCCGAACTGGCATCATTGCTTTCGGCTAATTCTGCGCCTGCGGCTTCGCTGGCTTGGTCGGCTATTTCGGAAGACGGTGGCTGGACATTAACCGGCGGTGGCTGGATAGCGAGGTTTTCAATTCGCTCATCTAAATCTATATATTGTTCACGCTGGCGTTCTTGCATTTTTTCCAGTTCGTGACGTAATTCTTCATTGGTGCCGTTAAGGCGACGTACTTCTCGCTGCAATTGATCAACCTGAGTAATCAAATTGCTTAAACCCTGCGCTTGGATAATACGTTCCAGCCTATCAACACGCTGGATTAACGCATCTGTTTCTTCAGCATAGCTGATAGCGGGCGCCACTAGGGCGCCCACCAATAAAGCCAGCACTAATTGTTTTTGGCTTTTTACAAACATTTTTATCGACCTGTATAAACGATTTCTACCCGGCGGTTTTGCGCCCAAGCTGATTCGCCACTGCCTTCAACTGCAGGACGCTCTTCACCAAAGCTGGTAACCCGGAACTGATCTGCACTAGCACCTTGCAGCATCAATAACTGACGAATTGACAGGGCACGGCGTTCACCCAGAGCCAAGTTATATTCACGCGAACCACGCTCATCGGTGTGACCTTCTAAACGCACGGAAAGATTGGGGTTTTTGCCCAGATATTCAGCATGGGCATCAAGAATTGGCTGATCTTCTGCACGGACGCTGGCACTGTCATAATCGAAATAAATCACACGGTTTGACAGCGGGCTGTTTGGATCATTGAGTT
>DASSWO010000084.1:0-2311 GCA_035704795.1 Methylophaga sp.
GGCATCGCGAATAACCGCTTCCGGCAAGCCCAGTCGGTGCATCCCGGTTTCCAGCATCAGCCAACAAAAAGGTAATTTTTGACCGTCTCTCAACCAGTTAATATGAGCTGCCTGATGAATGACAGGTGTCAATTGATGTTCGGCTGCCAATTGCATTTCAGCTTGAGAATGCACGCCTTCGAGCAAAACAATCGATTGATGGAACCCTAATCGTCGCAGTGCAATTCCTTCTTTGAGTCTCGCCACCGCAAAAGCATCACTATCGGCCAGTGCTTCGGCAATGGCCTTAACACCATGCCCGTAGGCATCGGCTTTAATCACCGACATGACTTTACTGTGCGGCGCTAAACGCCGTACGCAGGCTAAATTATGCTGAATAGCGTTGAGATCAATGACAGCGTGCGGATAAAGGCTCACGAATGGTCGTCACCATAATCTTGGTAATAGGCCGGTGCAAAGTTATCAAAGCGGGTGTATTTGCCCTGAAAGGTCAGCGCCACTGTGCCAATTGGGCCATTACGCTGTTTACTGATAATGATTTCGGCTTTGCCTTTTTCGGCCGAATCTTCGTTATAAACTTCGTCACGATAGATAAAAACAATAATATCGGCATCCTGCTCAATCGCACCCGATTCCCGCAGATCCGACATGACCGGTCGTTTGTTGGGCCGTTGTTCCAGCGAACGGTTTAGCTGCGATAAAGCGATGATCGGTACATTCAGCTCTTTAGCCAGTGCTTTTAACGAGCGGGAAATTTCTGAAATTTCGGTGGCACGATTTTCCGCCTGGCGGCCATTATTGCTGCCCTGCATTAACTGCAGGTAATCGACAATAATTAAGCTCAGACCGTGTTCCCGTTTTAAACGCCGCGCCCGGGCACGTAATTCGGTGGGTGACAAACCACCGGTATCATCGATAAATAATGGTGCATCATTGAGCAATTGAATGGCTGAGGTTAACCGGGGCCAATCTTCATCATTGAGTTTACCGGTTCGCAACCGGTGCTGATCGATGCGGCCCAGTGATGACAGCATCCGCATTGCCAGCGAATCGGCTGGCATTTCCATACTGAAAATTGCGACCGGTGCCTTGGCCTGAATCGCCGCATTTTCGGCAATATTCATGGCAAAGGTGGTTTTACCCATCGACGGACGGCCGGCGACAATTATTAAGTCAGCAGGCTGTAAACCAGACGTTTGTTCATCAAAATCGATAAAGCCCGTCGGCAGACCGGTAATACCGCTGTCCTGCTCAAATAGTTGATCGATACGATCAACCACACTGCTCAGAACCTCTTTTACCTGGATAAAACCACCGCCCCGTTTGGCGCCTTTTTCGGCGATTTCAAATACATGCCGTTCAGCGGTATCGAGCATTTCTTCACTGTTACGGCCTTCCGGCGTGAACGCCATATTGGCGATATTATTACCAATTTGGATCAATTGCCGGAGGATGGAACGTTCGCGAACGATATTGGCATAAGCAGCAATATTGGCAGCGCTGGGGGTATTACGGGCTAAGGTACCGAGATAGGCGAGTTCGCCGACTTTATCCAGCTCACCACGTTGATCATGGAATTCAGCCAAGGTGACGACATCGACCGGCTGGGCTCTTTCCATCAGTTGTTCGATGGCATTAAAAATAAGTTGATGATCGCGCCGGTAGAAATCCTTCTCAACGAGGACATCGGCGACTTGTTCCCAGGCATTGTTGTCGAGCATCAAACCACCCAAAACGGATTGTTCTGCTTCAACGGAATGCGGAGGGATCTTTAAAGCCTGCGTGGCATTATCCTGATAATCTTCGGGATAGGTAATCTGTTCCACAGGCAACACCCAGACTGATTAAACACATAACGACCGCAGTTGCGGTCAAAAATAAGACACAGGCCTTGAAGACCTGTGTCCGATTTTATACTAGCAGAGCAGTTTATTCTTGCTCTTGTGCCTTAGCGATAGCTTCTTGCTCCTGGCGAGCAGCATCACGTGCTTTCTTAGCTTCTTCAGCTGCGGCTTTGGCTGCGATTTCAGCTTCTGAAGTGATGTTTACCGCAACGCTAACCAATACATCGGCATGCAATTGCACATCGATTTGGTACTCACCGGTATGACGCAGTGGACCTGTTGGCAGACGTACTTCGTTACGATCAACATCGGCACCTTTGGCATTCACTGCATCGGCAATATCAGCCGCAGTTACTGAACCAAACAGCTTACCTTCAACACCGGCATTGGCCATGATGTTAACGTCACCTGCCGCAACCAGCTTAGCTTTACGTGCTTCAGCTTCGCCCAGCAACTTGGCAGCAGCC
>DASSWO010000115.1:0-2233 GCA_035704795.1 Methylophaga sp.
TCCAGGAATCGGATCTCGGCGGTAAAATCACCTACAGCAATAAAGCGCATCACCAGATTCTGGCGGCAAGGCCCGGCGCATTGATTGGCCGCCATGTCTGGGATTTCCAGCTTGATCTTAAAGAGCGCCAGTTTCTGGAAAAATATTATGTTGAGTTGGTGCAAACTCAACCGACACCTGAACCTTATATTACGACCAATATAACACTGGAAGGCCAACAAAAAGTGTTGGAAATCGTCTGGGATTATTTACGCGATGTTGACGACAATTTACAGGGATTTATTGCCGTCATTTCCGATATTACTTTGCGTAAACGCCAAGAAGAACGCATTTTACATCTTGCCCATTACGATACATTAACCAATCTGCCCAACCGTTTTCTTTCCATGGATCGGCTGAATCAAATGTTGATTCAAGCCCAACGCCAGCAACAGCATGCTGCTGTGTTATTTATGGATTTGGATAACTTCAAAAAAATTAATGATTCGCTAGGCCATGAAACCGGCGACCGTTTGTTAATTGAAGCCGCAGATAGACTTAGGCAAAAACTCCGTGAGGGTGACACCATCGGCCGCTTGGGAGGCGATGAATTTATAATGCTGCTCGGAGGGCTTAAGGGTACGGATAAATTAATGCTGATCGCCGAAGCGCTATTAGATAAGTTTCGCCAGCCGTTTCGAATTGATGAGCGTGATTTAATACTGACGGCAAGCGTTGGTATCGCTTTGTATCCACAAGATGGCGAAGATGCCTCAACTTTATTGAGGCATGCCGATTCGGCGATGTTCCATGCCAAAGAGCAGGGACGTAATAACGTTGCGTTTTTCACACCGGAAATGAATCGTGCAGCAGCTCGGCGGTTGAGTATTGAACAGCAAATGCACGGTGCTTTGGAACGTGATGAGTTTTACTTGCATTACCAACCGTTACACCGTTTAAGTGATGATGCGTTGATGGGGGTAGAAGCTTTATTACGCTGGGAAAATCCAGTCTTGGGCGCTATCACGCCTGATGAATTTATTCCCATTGCCGAGCAGACCGGACTTATTGTCAAAATTGGTGAGTTTGTTATTGAAACCGCGCTTCAACAGGCTTGTCAGTGGCAACAGCAGCAACCTGCCTTGCATATGGCGATTAATTTGTCGCCAGCACAGTTTCGTCATGCCGGTCTGAGTCAATTTATCATCGACAAAATCAATCAATATCCGATGCAGGCCGATACACTTGAGCTTGAAATAACCGAAGGTGTTTTGCTGAGTGGCTATGCTGATACTGACAGAATATTAAAAAATCTGACGGATATGCACATTCGTTTAGCCATGGATGATTTCGGTACCGGCTACTCATCATTGAGTTATTTACGCCGCTATCCATTTAAGATGTTGAAAATTGATCGTAGTTTTATCACTGATATTACCCAAAAAATGGCCGATCGTGAATTGGTCCATGCAGTGATTGCCATGGCGCACGGTTTAGGCATCTCAGTGGTTGCTGAGGGGGTGGAAACTGATACACAGTGTAAGTTGTTGAAAGATATGGCCTGTGATTATGCCCAGGGATATTTTTTCAGCAAGCCATTAGCGGCCGAGGATATCAGTGCGCAAATCAGTTTGGGTTAAGCCCATTCTGAAATTGCTGACTTTAATAGCAAAAAACGGCTTCTCATCATTGTTTTTAGTGTGTACTATCAATGGCTGAACTGTCAGTTTTAGCTGTGGTCTGATTAACGAGTTTCGAGCCATTCTCAATGGCTTCGGACACCCTTTGCATGTGGTAGGAATAAGCGCAATGCTGGAGAGTTATCTCCCCATTTTGTTGTTCATCATCATGGGCGTCGCTTTTGGCGTTGTACCGCTATTGGCGGGATTTATTTTGGCCCCGCGCCGCCCGGACCCCGAAAAAAACTCTGCCTATGAATGTGGTTTTCCGCCTTTTGATGATACCCATAGCAAATTCGACGTTCGTTATTATCTGGTTGCCATCCTGTTTATCATTTTCGATTTAGAAATTGCTTTCTTATTCCCGTGGGCGATCGTGCTCGATGATGTCGGTGTATTCGGGCTGCTAGCGATGTTTCTGTTTCTCGGTATTTTAGTGGTCGGTTTTATTTACGAATGGAAAAAAGGCGCGCTGGAATGGGAGTAGAGGGCATTCTCAAAGAGGGCGTGGTCACCACCAGTGCCGACAAACTGATTAACTGGGCACGGACGGGTTCATTGTGGCCGATGACCTT
>DASSWO010000224.1:0-13560 GCA_035704795.1 Methylophaga sp.
GAAACCGCGTTGGTCACGAACCCGGTGCTGGACGTGATTGGTCATGAGGTCGACTTTGCCCGTGAAAATATTCAATTACAGCGCAGTGGTCATTACCCATCTTTGGATATTGTTGCCCTCAAAAATTACAGTTCACAAAGTGATAGTAATTTAAGTGGTGGCAGTCAAACGCATCAGGAACTGGTTGGTTTGCAATTTAATTTGCCTATTTATTCTGGGGGAGCAGTCAGCTCACGAACCCGCGAAGCCAGATATCGCCTCGATGAAGTGATGCAAACTGAAGAACAGCAGCGCCGTTCGGTGATTCGTCAAACCCGGGAAGCGTATAACAGTGTGTTATCCGGGATCACTCAGGTACAAGCTCTGGAGCAAGCCGTACGTTCTAGTGAAAAAGCGCTCGAAGCGACACAAGTCGGGTTTGAAGTGGGCATCCGGACCACCGTTGATGTGCTGAATGCCCGACGTGAATTATTTAGTGCGCTTCGTGATTATGCGGGCGCCCGTTATCAATACATTGTCGATACCTTACGCTTGAAACAAGCGGCCGGCATCGTTTCAGTCGATGACTTACAGCACATTAATACTTGGTTAGCTGATAATAATTGATAGACACTGATAAAGTGCAAGGAGCATGTTTATTATGATGACACAGACAGCTGAGAGCGTGCTGGTGGTCATTGATATTCAGCAAAAACTGGCGGCAGCGATGCCCAAGGGGGTTCGGGATCGTGTTGTCGGTGAAGTCAATATGTTGTCCACGGCGGCGGATGTTTTACAGATCCCGGTGATAGTTACTGAGCAATATCCCAAGGGCCTGGGATCGACCGAGCAAGCACTGACCAGTCAATTGCCGGCAAATAGCCAAATCATCGAAAAAACGGCATTTTCTTGTGCTAAAGTGCCGGCATTTATTGAGGCTTTAGCAGCCACTGGTCGTAAACAAGTAATTCTGACCGGCATGGAAACCCATATCTGTGTATTACAAACAGCGCTAGACCTACGTCAAGCCGATTTTGAAGTTTTTGTCGTCGAGGATGCGGTGAGTTCAAGGCTTAAAGGTAATCAATATAACGCATTGCACCGTATGCGTTTAGCGGGTGTAGTGATAACCAATGTTGAGTCAGTATTATTCGAATGGCTGGGTGATGCCCAGCATCCCAACTTTAAAACACTGGCGAAGCTGATTCAGTAATAAGCCCTACTAATCAGGCGTGTAATCGCTGACGCTTATTAGCAAGTCCCTGCCGCGCTGGTTTAGTCAATTGCGGTAATTCAACAAAATCGGCTTTGCCTTTAATGCCGTTACGTTCGAAGTCTGCCATCAGCAACTGTTCTGCGGTTTGAGCATTCAATAGCAAATCTTCGGTCATCACCAGATACAGCAATTCAAACAACCGCTTCAGGGCGATATTACCCGTCTGGCCGCTGCGTGCATACAAGCTGTCGCTGACTTGCATAAACCTTGCAAACGGTTTTTCATCCAGCAACGCCGGTAACGTATTCAAAAAACGACCTGAGTTGCCAATCAGATCCCAGTAACGGGCAAAGCGGTTGACTTGTTGCATATCTCCAAACGTAATATCCCGGCTCGATAACAAGTTATAAGGGGGTAAAGGGTTAAAACGTAGCTGGTAATTATCAATATGCCGGTTCAATGGCGCACCGCGTAACCGTTTTAAAATACCAACCTGAATTTCATGCGGATTTAGGGCTACCAACTGATCAAAACTGTCAGCAAAATTAGCCAGCGTATCGCCGGGCAGCCCAAAAATCAGATCGGTATGTAAATGCGCGCCAGTATGTTCACGCAGCCAGCGGATATTCGCTTTGCTTTTGGCATTATCTTGTTTGCGACTGATGAGCGTCTGAATATCAGTATCAAAGGTTTGGATACCAATTTCAAATTGCAGGCTTTGTGGAGGAAATTGTTTCAGCACCGTTTGCAGTCTTTCGGGCAGATTATCTGGCACCACTTCAAAATGCAGATACAGATCGTCGCTCATCCGGGCCAGAAAGAACTCTAAAATGGCCACACTGGTGCTGACTTTAAGATTAAAAGTGCGATCAATAAATTTGAAGTTACGTACGCCGCGCTGCCAAAGCTGATCCATTTCTGTGAGAAAAGCATCCAGCGGAAATGCCGTTGCCGTTTTATCCAAAGCTGACAAGCAAAATTCGCATTTAAATGGACAGCCACGCGATGCTTCAACGTAAATCAGCCGGTTTTTAATATCCTCCTCATCGTAAAAGGCATACGGCAGTGCTAATTGATCCAGCGGCGTGGCCCGGCCATCAATATGTTTTTCACGAGGTGGCTGGTCAGCCAGCAACTGCTGGCACAGTTCCCGAAAGTCCTGCTCGCCGGGACCAGCAATAACATAATCCGCTAAATCGCAGACCGCCGGTAAATCGGGTTTGTGGCTGACTTCCGGGCCGCCCAGAACGATGACTATGTCGGGATCAATGGTTTTTAATAATGCGACCACCGCTTCGGTTTCTGTCACATTCCAGATATAAACGCTGAAACCTATGATTTTCGGCTGGCGGTTTAATAATTGCTCAGCAATCGTCAACGGCTGTTCCTGAATGGTGAATTCCAAGATATCAGCTTGCGATTGCAGCTCACCGAGATTGGCCAATAAATAACGCAGACCAAAAGCGCTATGCATAAAACGCGCATTCAGTGTGGTCAGCAAGATCGGCGTCTGTTCAGTGCTCATGGCTGGCCATTGAACGAGTGTTGTTTATGTTGGGCATAGTCTTCCAACGCCTGTAAAACTTGTTGTTGTGACAGGCTCAGTTCCTGCTGACGACAGTCTGCCAAAGCTTTGGTAAACGACTCAAAATTCAGCCAGGGGCTATCAGGCTGATTGAGCCGCTGCTTACAAAATTGTTGCCAGTCTTGCTGCTCACCAGCGGTCAGTGAATCCGGCCAGCTGCGGGCCCGGTAGCGAAACAATAAATCGCTTAAGCGGCTGTCGTTAAACGGCGGGGTAAAGGTTGCCAGTTCTGTTGGCGTTTTTTGCCGGATCTGCTGCATTGTCTGTTTGTCGTCGTTATCAAAAAATCCACCGCCATACAGACTGCCATCAACATCCGGCTGCGGAAAATCAGCCGGTGCATTAAAAATCGCTTCAATTTTTTGCTGTAAGGCGTCGGCATGTTGCAGATAGTGCTGAAAATGCTGGTGATGAAGCTCACGGTCAATTTGGAGTCGCTCAGCGGCGGCATCATCCAACGCAGCAGCCGGTACCACCACCGGACATTTATTGATGTGCACGGTTTTTATCGGCGGGCGCTGTATGCCTTCAGGTAATTCGGCGGTTGGCGTATACAGCCATTGACGCAACGTCTCGGCATCTTGCTCAATCAGCGCATCAGGTGGAAAACGCAAATCGTAAACGACAATACCATTCTGGTTACGCGGATCGCGGGCGATGGGCATGACCAGCGCGGTATTACAAAATTCTGATGCATACATTCTTGAGACATGTAATACCGGCGTTCGATCCCGTAAATTCAGTAATGGCGCGACTTGTTGCTTACGTCGTAGCTGATAGACATGGTCGTAAAGTTTGGGTTGTTTTTCTTTAATCAGTTTTGCCAGTTCAATGGTGGCTTTGACATCGACCAACGCATCATGCGCGCCCTGATGGACAATGTTATTGGCGGCTGTTAATGCTTCAAGACGGAAACTGGGTTGACCATCTTCGCGATTTGGCCATTCAATACCTTCCGGACGTAACGCGCGTGTCAGGCGCACCATATCGATAATGTCCCAGCGCGAATTACCGTTTTGCCACTCGCGGCCATAAGCATCGTAAAAATTACGAAACAGCGTAAAGCGGGTAAATTCATCATCAAACCGCAGGCTGTTATAACCGACGCCACAAGTGCCGGGCTCTGCCAATTCATCATGAATTTGTTTGATAAATTCGGCTTCTGGCAAGCCTCGTTCAGTAGCGATTTGTGGCGTGATACCGGTAATTAGCGCTGCTTGTGGATGCGGCAAATAATCATCAGCCGGCTGACAATAAATCATCAGCGGCTCGCCAATAATATTTAACTCTTCATCGGTACGGATGCCGGCAAACTGCAGCGGCCGGTCATAGCGTGGATCGATACCGCCAGTTTCATAATCATGCCAATAAAGCGTATTCATTTATAAGCTGGCAAAGGCTTTTTGTGCGGCATCAAGCGTCGCTTCAATCTCGTTATCGCCATGTGCTGCCGAGACAAATCCCGCTTCAAATGCTGACGGTGCCAGATACACACCACTGTCGAGCATGGCGTGATAAAACTGCTTAAAGCGCTGCATATCGCATTGGGTGACTTGTTCAAAAAATTCAATGCGCTCAACGTCACTGAAGAAAAAGCCAAACATGCCACCAACCTGATGAGTAGATAACGGAATACCGGCATTCTGGGCAAGCTTGGTCAAACCATCTGTGAGTTTTTTGGTTTGGCGGTTTAAATGATCATGAAAGTCCGGTGTCTGGATCAGTTTTAATGTTGCCAAGCCCGCGGCCATAGCAATCGGGTTACCGGATAAGGTACCGGCTTGATAGACCGGACCTAATGGCGCAATACATTGCATAACTTCTTTTTTACCACCAAAGGCACCGACGGGCATACCGCCGCCAACGATTTTGCCCAGCGTGGTTAAATCCGGTGTCACGTTATAGACTTCCTGGGCGCCGCCCAAAGCGACCCGAAAACCGGTCATTACTTCATCAAAAATCAGTACGCTGCCATGGTCGTCACAAATTTCCCGTAGTGCTTCTAAAAATCCCGGTACTGGCGGGATGCAGTTCATATTACCGGCAATCGGCTCGACAATAATGCAGGCGATTTGATCGCCGATATCAGCAAAACACTGACGCACCGATTCGGCATCATTGAAACGCAGGGTAATGGTATGTTCGGCGATTGATTTCGGCACACCCGCAGACGACGGTTCGCCCAGCGTCAGCGCGCCACTGCCGGCTTTGACCAGTAGCGAATCAGCATGACCGTGATAACAGCCTTCGAATTTTACGATTTTGTCGCGGCCGGTATAACCGCGCGCCAGACGAATCGCCGTCATGGTGGCTTCGGTGCCGGAGTTGACCATGCGCACCATCTCCATTGAAGGCACCAGATCACACAATAAATCGGCCATTACCGTTTCAATGGCAGTCGGTGCGCCGTAACTCAAACCAAATTCACAGGCTTTTTGTACCGCCTCAATAATCTCAGGATGGGCATGGCCAGCTATCATCGGTCCCCAGGATCCGATGTAATCAATGTATTGTTTGCCTTCAACATCAGTCAGGTATGCGCCTTTGGCACTGGCAAAAAATACCGGATCGCCGCCGACACCTTTGAAAGCGCGGACCGGTGAGTTAACGCCGCCGGGAATATGTTTTTGTGCATCTGTAAATAATTGCTGATTAGTAAAAGCCTGCATGAACACGGGTCCTGTTTTAGATGTGCGATAATTCTAGCCTATCACAGCAAGAAATCGGTTTTATATGAGCCTTAAACTGCGACTGTTAATCATCGTGTCGTTGATTTTGATCATCAATTTTGCGGCTGCCGGCTATTTTCTGGTGCAAAACGCCCGGCAAGCGGTGGCCGCCGAAATGGCCTCCAGTACGCAGCTGGCGCGCGGTTTATTGATCAATGCCTTACCTACTTTGCGTTTCTCTAATGATCTCAGCGAACGGCTGACGTTAATTGTCGACAGTGTTCGCCATACCCGCCACATCCGCGCCTGGTTTGAAGATATGAATGGCCAACCCTTAATCGGTCAGGAAGAGCGCATGGCCTTCTTTAATAAACCTGATGCCCCTGACTGGTTTATCCGGGTGATGGAGCCGGAGGCTGTGGCGTTTCGCCGGTTGATCACCAAAGGCAGTCAGTCGTTTGGTTATCTGGTAGTAGAAGCCGATCCCAGTGATGAAGTTACCGAGGTCTGGCGGGATATGCAGGTGCTGTTTATCCTGGGTGGTTTTTTTCTGACACTGATTTTGGTTCTGGTTTATATGGCCTTAAGCCAAGGCTTGAGACCGTTAGGCTATCTTGCAGATGCATTGGCTAAACTGGAAACCGGTGATTTCACCGCACGCGTTGATACCGGTGCTGCCAAAGAGCTGAGTCCGATTCAAATTCGTTTTAACCATATGGCCAGTGTGTTAGAAAAAACCATGGCTGAAAACCATGCTTTGGCGGGTAATATGCTGACCGTGCAAGAATCGGAACGCCGTGATTTAGCCCGTGAGTTGCATGATGAACTGGCGCCGTGTTTATTTGGTATTCGAGTCGATTTGGCAGAAATCGAGCGCATTGGCATCGAAAACAAATTGGCAGAAGTTGAAGAAAAAGTCAGCTCGGTAAAACTCATCACCAGCCACATTCAGTCACTGGTCCGTAAAATGCTCAGCCGGCTGCGACCGATGACACTGGATGATTTAGGGCTGACCGATGCGCTTCGCGATATGCTGCATAACTGGCGGGATCGGCAGCCGGAAATCGACTGGGAATGGGATTTTGCCGGCGAACTCAATGATTTACCGGATACCCAGCAAGTTACGGTGTATCGTGTAGTACAGGAATGTACGACCAACTGTGTACGACATGCTGAAGCCAGTCATGTCAAAGTCGAAGTTCGCAGGGAAAAAGAAAATATCAAAGTCACCGTTACCGATGATGGTAAAGGACTGGATAATAATTCGGTGATCAAAGGCTTCGGCCTGATTGGGATGCGAGAGCGGGTTTCGGCGCTAGGTGGTAAAATCGCCTTTGATACCGAAGAGGGTTTGGGATTACAGGTTCGGGTACTGATTCCGCTAAAAGGTGAAGACTAAATGAAACAAACCGTTACGATTTTGGTAGTTGATGATCATCCGATTGTCCGTGCTGGCTGTCGACAGCTGATTCAGCAAATTCCCAATGCCAAAGTAGTAGAAGCCGAAACCGGCGAAGAGGGTTACAAGCTGTTTCAGGAGATTTATCCGGATATGGTGCTGCTGGATATTACCTTGCCAGGTGTTGGTGGCCTGGAAGTATTACGCCGAATACGCGCCAATCGGGATAATGCCAAAGTATTGATGTTCAGCATGCACGAAGATCCTGTTTTTGCCTCACGCGCTATGCAGGCTGGTGCCCGCGGTTATATCACTAAAAATAATGCCGCCGATCACTTAGTTGAAGCCGTTAGCAAAGTGCTGGATGGTAAAGTTTATCTCAGCCCTGACATGGCGCAGCAATTGGCCATGCTAAATATTGATTCTGGCACCAGTGCACTGAGTGATTTATCCCGCCGTGAATTGGAGATATTGCGTTTGCTGGGTGAAGGCAAAAGTATAAATGAGATTTCTGATGTGTTGGGGATAAGTTATAAAACAGTTGCCAATAACCTGACACAAATCAAAAGCAAGTTGGACATTAACAAAACGGCTGAGTTGATGCGCTTTGCAATTAGTCACGGATTGTCGTCATAGTTGATGCCAGTCTCAAAATTAGTCAGTTATAGGAAGTTATTCCCGTGGGATTTGGGATATCTCACTCATGGCAAACGCACTTACACTGCTTATCATGTATCACAAGTCCATAGGAAAATTTTCAGCTTCTATAGTCTTATATTTCTCTCTCCTTCTATGAAGGTTTTAGCCAGACCCCAGCGGTCTGGCTTTTTTTTTGCTGAAATGAATTTAAATGATAATTAATCTCATTTAGACTTCCCAAGCATAATTACTCCTGATAATATGGCGCTTCGCTTTTTAACGCCTGATAACAGGAATACCAATATGTCTTTATTCGCCAATGGATTGTCGCTTTGGCGGCCTATATTGTTGGCCGGCAGCTTACTGATACCGGTGACTTTTAGCTGGGCCGGTGCCTTGGAGCAAGCAATTGACGAGCAGGTTGCGGCTGACAGCGCTGCGCAGCAATCCCAACAGCAAATTGATAATCTTGATGACCAAACCGATCAATTACTAAACGAATACCGCGCAGTACTGCGGCAGACGCAAAGTCTGCAAGCTTATAACGATCAATTAGATGCGTTGGTTAGCTCCCAGAAACAAGAAATAGCATCGATTGACGAACAATTGGCCAATATCGAAACCACCCAGCGCGATATCTTGCCAATGATGATCAAGATGATCGAGGTTTTAGAACAGTTTGTGGCGTTGGATGTGCCATTTTTGCCAGAAGAGCGGGCGCAGCGAATTGCCCAACTAAAAGCTATGATGGACCGCTCGGATGTCAATTTGGCAGAAAAATACCGTCGTATTTTAGAGGCTTATCAAGTAGAAACTGAGTATGGTCGGACCATAGAAGCTTATCAGGGCGAAATTACAGTGGATGGTAACAGCCGGACGGTTGATTTTTTACGTATCGGCCGCGTCAATTTGTATTATTTGTCCTTGGATGAACGCGACGCTGGTGTTTGGGATCAAGATCAAGAAGGCTGGCATGCACTCGACAGCAGTTATAACAACGCTATCGCAGAAGGCTTAAAAGTCGCTCGCAAACAATTACCGCCGGACCTGCTGGTCTTGCCGGTGAAAACCTCAGGAGCTGAACAATGAGATTTTTATTGGCAAACTTATTGATCCTGCTGTCATCGGTGGCGTTGGCAGAAACGCCTGCCAATCTTGATGAGTTGCTGGAACAAGTTAAACGTGATCGGATAGTTGAAGAGCAGCAAAATGCTATGCGTGAAGCGGAGTTTCTCGAAGCTCGCGACCGTCAGGCGGAATTGCTGCAGGCTGCCAAAGCTGAGTTGGCCGAACAAGAGCAACTTACTGAAACCTTAAATAATGCGTTTGAAGCCAATGAAAACCTATTGGCCGAACAAGATGCATTATTGAATGAACGCTCCGGTTCATTGGGGGAATTATTTGGTACAGTCCGGCAAATCGCTAATGACGCACGTGCGATGTTGGAAAGTTCAGTAACGTCGGTGAAGTATCCTGAGCGAATCGAGTTTTTGGAAGATCTCAGTGAGCGCAAACAACAGCCAACCATCGATGAATTGCGGAGACTATGGTTGGTATTGCAGCAAGAGATGACTGCATCCGGAAAAGTCGAAACCTTTACTGCGCCGGTGATTACTGCTTCTGGTGAAGTGGCCGAACGCGATGTTACCAGAATTGGCATTTTTACTGTTTTCAGTGATGGCAATTATCTGCGTTATTTGCCGGAAACCCAGGATCTGGTCGAACTGGCTCGCCAGCCGGTACCCCGTTTGCGAGAAGTCGCTCGTGAATTTACTGCTGCGCCTGCAAATCAATGGCAGCCAGCAGTAATAGATCCAACACGTGGCGCATTAATGGCACTGCTGGTGCAAACGCCGGATCTGAAAGAACGTATTCAGCAAGGCGGCTGGATTGGTTACATTATTATCGCCCTGGGTATCATTGGTTTATTCGTTGCCCTGATACGTTTTGTATCGTTGTTCAGAGCCGAGCGCGGTGTCCGCCAACAGCAAAAACAAACCATGCCCAACCCCAAGAATCCGCTGGGCCGGATTTTGTCGGTTTATGATGAAAAACATGCCGATGACGTTGAAACCCTGCAATTAAAACTGGATGAAGCCATCCTGCGGGAAACGCCGGCCATTGAGCGTGGACTGGTGACCCTGGCCATTCTGGCCGCAGTAGCACCAATGCTGGGTCTGCTCGGTACAGTATCCGGCATGATTGCTACCTTCCAGTCGATTACCTTATTTGGTACCGGCGATCCGAAACTGATGTCGGGTGGTATTTCTGAAGCATTAGTGACCACGGAACTGGGACTGATCGTAGCGATTCCGATTTTATTAATTCACAGCGCATTGTCGAGCAAGAGTAATCGTTTGATTCAGATCCTTGATGAAGAAAGTGCGTCGATTGTTGCCCGTAATGCTGAGCAGCACAATAACCGTGACGGATAATCTTTTTCAAATTCAATTATTGATGGAAAGCGGCGGCACGGTGCTGTGGCTGATCCTGCTGGCATCGGTGTTAATGTGGACATTGATTATCGAACGTTATTTTTATTTATTTGTTTTACAACCGAAAGAAAAACAAAAGCTGATTGAGCATTGGCATCAGCGAGCAGATCGGCGCAGCTGGTATGCCCAGCAAATCCGGCTGGGTTTGATTGCCGAAAGCCGTATCAGTATGGAACGCTATCTGGTGCTGATTAAAACATTGACAATAGCTCTGCCAATGTTGGGTCTGCTGGGCACTGTGCATGGCATGATCCTGACTTTTGATGTCATGACAGTATTTGGCACCGGTAATACCCGCGGTATGGCGGGTGGCATTTCTATCGCTCTCATTACCACCATGGGTGGGCTGCTGACGTCATTATCCGGATTGTATTTCAGTACCCAACTACAACAACGGGTAACGCGCACCGTTGATAACGTAGCCGACGCGCTGCGCCGAGATTAGGATTTGTTATGAGAAACCGACATTCCCGTCGTCAAAGTGGCGGTATCGCTGAAATCAATATGACGCCATTGATCGATATGGTGTTTATTCTGTTAATCTTTTTTATCGTCACAACTTCGTTTGTTAAAGAAACCGGTGTTGATGTTAACCGGCCTTCAGCACAAACGGCGGTCAAAAAAGAGCGGGCTAATATTCTCATCGCGATTCGCGAAAATGACGAAATATGGATTGATAATCGACAAATTGATCGACGGGCGGTTCGAGCCAATGTCGAACGATTACACGCTGAAAATCCGGAAGGCTCGGTCATTATTCTCGCGGATGAAAATGCCAAAACGGGTGTGTTAATTGAAGTGATAGATCAGGCGCGGTTGGCCGGTGTGGCCAATGTTTCTATCGCCGCAGAACGCGATTAACGGGGTTTCATGCGTATATTGCTCGGATTACTGCTGGCGGTATTGGTCAATTATGGCCTGTTCACGCTGATGCAAAAAATGACCAGTTCTGATGGTCTGCAAACACGTGATGATGAAGATATCCGGATCCTTGAATTTGTCCGGATACAGGAAGAAGAAAGACCGCCGGAAGAAAAACGCCGCGAACTACCGGAAAAACCAGAACCGCCCGAAGTACCACCACCGCCACCCGCTGTTTCAGCGCCGCCTCCGGAACAACCCGACGTGCCGCAACCGCAATTGAGTGCGCCCAATATTGATGTGCCGTTAAATATAACGGGGGGTCCTCATTTGGGTGATTTTCGAGCCGCACCTGTTGCCGATCCTGGCCCTGGGCCATCCGTACAACCACAAATGGACGGTGAAGTCGTGCCATTAGTGCGGATTCCGCCAAGTTATCCGCGTATGGCGCAACGGCGCGGCATTGAAGGTGTGGTCACGGTAGCCTTTACGATCACCAAGGATGGTCGGGTAAAAGATCCACAAGTCATTGAGGCTGATCCGGAAAATGTTTTTGATGATGCGGCCTTGGCAGCAATTCTGAAATGGAAATTCAAACCAAAACAAGTCGATGGGGAACCCGTGGAACGCCGTGCTACCCAAGAAATTGAATTTAAGCTGGCCCGCTGATGAAGACGCTTTTTTCTAAAATTATTTCAGCTGTTTTGTTATCGGCAATGCTTTTGTCGCAGGTGCAGGCCGAAGACGAATATTTATTGTCAGAAAGCACTTATAAAGCGTTGGAAGCCGCGCAGCAGCAAATGGCTGATGAACGCTATCAGCAAGCGGAAGTGGCGCTGTTAAAGCTGATCGGTGATACTGAAGCCGACAGTTATGAGCGCGCGGTTGTGTTGCAAACATTGGGTTATCTATATTCAGAAACCGGTGACTATGCGCGGGCGACTGAGCAATTTCGCTCAGCGTTGGATTTAAATGTCTTGCCAGAAGATGTTACCCATGATTTACGCTATAACCTGGCGCAACTATTGATTGCTGATGGTGATTATCAGCAGGGTATCAACTTATTGAATCGTTGGATTCGTAATGAGACAAATCCTGATAATAGTGTCTATGTGCTGCTGGCCACCGCACATTATCAGATCAAGCAATTTAGTAAAACTGTCGAAAATATTCGCACCGCGATAAATCGTGCAGATGTGCCCAAAGAAGACTGGTATCGGATGCAGTTAGCGGCACATCTGGAAATGCAGCAATATGATTCAGCCATTAATGTGCTGGAAACGCTGTTGACCCGGCACCCTGATGATAAAACTTACTGGGATCAATTGGGCTCGCTGTATTCCCGACAGGATAAACAACTAAGAGCGCTGGCGGTCACCATGCTGACCAAACGGTTAGATCTGGGTGATGATGATATCGTCATGCGGCTCAGTAATATGTATCGTTACCTCGATATTCCCTTTAAATCTGGTCAGTTGCTGCAACAAGCGCTGGATAACAAGGTGATTGCTGCTAATTTTGATAATCTGGAAAAATTGGCCGATAGCTGGCTGGCGGCACGCGAAGCCGATCGGGCTGCCAAAGTGTTAGAACAAATTCGCAGTCAGGATAATAGTGGTGAAACTGATCTGAAGTTGGCGCGTCTATATGCCAGTGAAGAACAATGGCAACAAGCTCAGGCACCATTGACTGCGGCGATTGATAAGCTTGCCGGTGATAAAAAAGGCGATGCTTTATTGATGGCCGGTTTAGTACAATATCATCTGGAAAATTTCAGCCGCGCAGTAGATTTATTGAAACAAGCCGGACAATTTGAAAAACAACGTGATCAGGCGGCACAATGGCTAAGATATCTACAGCAAAGCCAACCTGAAAACGACGATGCCTGAAAAAGATCTGCAAGCCCTGAAAGCCGAACTGGTGCAGCACTATCATTGGCTGCGCCAATATGGTTGTAACGATTCACATAGCGGCAATGCCTCACTGCGCTGGCATGATCAGGTCTGGGTGACACCGACTGGCTGTTGTGCTGATACCTTACATGCTGATGATTTAATTCGCTGCAATATTAATGGCGAATTGGGCGAAGGTGCCTCACTGGATGCGCCGTTACATATCGCCGTTTATCAGCAAAATCCTAACGCTAAAGCGGTGATTCACAGTCATGGGCCACATGCCGTGGCGATGTCACTTGCTGACCGGGATTTCACCCCGGTGGATTTTGAAGGCCAGTATTATTTTCCAGTAGTGCCGGTTATTCACATTAATTACACGGATTACGTGAAATTATCCCCCTCTAAAGTCGCTGCAGGCTTAGCCGATCATAAAGTTGTCATTGTTCGCGGTCATGGTGTTTATGCATGTGCTGAAACCATTAACCTTGCCTACAAATGGAGTTGCTCAGTGGAGCTGTCGGCAAAAACCGCCTGGTTGGCTGCACAGCGATAAGTCTGCTTGGGTGCAACGTATCGACACCAAAAGCGTCTTAAACCGACAAGTTTAGTGATAAGGACTTTACCGATGAATGCCAAAAGCGCTTTATCCGTCAAAGAAACGGTTCAACAGTTACGTACACCAAGACTGGATGGTGACGATGTTGCGGCTAAACGCCGTGAAATCGCCGACTATTTTAATGCGAACTTTGACCGTTATGAGTCGCTGTTTGAAACATTAAAAGATGATAGTGGCTATTATCAGAAATCGATTCCGCTGCGCCA
>DASSWO010000226.1:0-2143 GCA_035704795.1 Methylophaga sp.
TGAAATAAATACAGATTTGGCTGGCTTTCTAATATCTGCAGGATGGCGGCTTTGTAACGGATCCGATCGGCTTGGGCGCGGGTAGCGCGCACCGCCGGACCTTTACTGGCATTAAGCGTACGAAATTGAATACCGCCTTTGTCCGCCGCTTGCGCCATCGCCCCACCAAGCGCATCAATTTCTTTGACCAGATGGCCTTTACCAATACCACCGATAGCCGGGTTACAGCTCATCTGGCCCAGCGTTTCGATATTCTGGGTCAGCAATAGTGTTTTCACACCCTGACGGGCAGCCGCCAGCGCGGCCTCGGTACCGGCATGACCACCACCGACCACAATCACATCATATTGATCCTGAAATGCCATAAGCCACCAACAGCCTGGATTTAAAAAATGGAGAAAGATTTTAACATGCCAGTCACAATGTTTGCCTAAAATTCAACGCTTTATCGTCGATTTGCCACAGCATTATCAGCTGTCATGCGACTTGCAGAACCAGAATGGGAGTGAAAAAGCTTGTATGGAAAAAAACACCGGTATCAGACGTTTGTTTTTTGCGTTTATCTATTCCATACAGGGGCTTTATGCTGGTATTCACCATGAATCGGCATTCCGGCAGGAATTTATTTTGCTGATTGTCATGGGCACCGTCAGTTTTTTCCTCGATGTCACCGCATTAGAACGCTTTGCGATGATCAGCGTATTGCTGGCGGTACTTATTGTCGAAGCCCTGAATTCAGCCATTGAATGTGTCGTTGACCGGGTCAGCACTGATGTCCATAAATTGTCTGGTCGCGCCAAAGATTACGGCTCTCTGGCCGTTTTACTAACGTTAATTATCGCTGCCGGGACTTGGATTTTGATTCTAATGGATTAGTTTTGTAAGCCCAGATCATCATGGCAATACCGGCGATTATCATCGGCAAACAAAGAATTTGTCCCATGGTCAGCCAGTTAAAGGCTAAATAGCCATATTGCGGATCCGGTACCCGGACAAATTCAACGATAAACCGAAAGCTGCCATACCCGAGCAGGAATAAACCTGATACTGCCGCCCGCGGTCGGGGTTTTGCAGAAAACCACCACAACAATACGAACAGGACTAAGCCTTCCAGCAACGCCTCATACAATTGTGAAGGATGTCGTGGTAAAGGTCCGCCGGCCGGAAACACCATCGCCCAGGACACATCTGAAACTTTGCCCCAAAGCTCACCATTAATAAAATTACCAATCCGGCCGAAAAATAAACCCAGCGGCACCAGCGGCGCGATAAAGTCGGTCATCTGAAAAAAGGTTTTGCCCGCCTTGCGGGCGAACAGCCAGACCGCCAGCAAGACACCAAGCAGGCCACCATGAAATGACATGCCGCCTTGCCAGATTTTCAATATATTTAGCGGATTATTAAGATTGGCTGCCAAATCATAAAAAATGGCATAACCCAAACGGCCACCAACGATGACACCCAGCGCACCATAAAACAGTAAATCTTCAACCTGGGCTTTACTTAATCCTATGCTTTCAGCACGATGCCGCGCGAGTAGCCACGCCGCCACAAAACCAAATAAATACATCAGTCCGTACCAGTGGATTTGCATAAAACCAAGATCGACGGCAACCGGATCAATTTGTAGCGGATTCATAGCGCGGCTCTCTGTAGGGGTGCCGGCATCATAACAAGATTGTGAGAAAGCCGTCACACCCAGCTCTGCACCAATTTGATCCAAAAACAATTCTGGCTTGCACCAAAATCTAACAATTTATCAGGGTTATAACGCATAAAATATATTTATCTGATTGTTTTTTAATGAATTTATTTAGTTGGCACACAATCTGCGTTAACTGTCGCAGTCTGAATACAACATGTTGCAAATCATCAACTCAGGCATTCAAACGATTAGACGAAAAAACCTTGCTTAGGAGCAAAAAAATGAAATTGAAAACCTTATCAGCATTGTGTCTTGCAGCTTCAACATTGGCCATGACTTCAACTGCTATGGCATGGGAAAGCGAAGATGGTCAACATTCAACCAGTGCAAGTGTGGCGCTTTCTTCAGAATATATTTGGCGTGGTATTTCACAAACTGATGGCGACCCTGCTATTTCTGGCAGCTTTGACTATGCTCACAGCAGCGGCTTTTATGCGG
>DASSWO010000237.1:0-3145 GCA_035704795.1 Methylophaga sp.
AATGTCGTTGGCCAATGGCGAAATTGCCGAGGATATTTATCTGGGTTTGCAACTGGTGTTGCAGCAGCAAGGTACAACTTTTGCCCCGACAGCTGAGTTAACAAGTGCCTTACCGATAGATGCTGATATTCAACAAGGTCAGCGCGAACGTTGGGAACATGGGCATATCGATTTAATCAAGCGCATGATGCCATCTATATTGAAACAAGCCATTAAACAAAAATCGTGGCCAATTTTGGCAACGGCACTTGATTTGAGTATTCCGCCCTTAAGTTTATTGATTTTACTGAACGCAGGCCTGTGGTTTCTGGCGTTACTGGCCTGGTGGCTGACGGGTATTTCGCTCGCTTTTTTACTGAGCAGCGCCAGTTTGTTAATGATTTCTGTGACGGTATTAGCTTGCTGGGGACTGGTTGGTCATTCGGTACTCAGTTTTAAAGATTTGTTGCAGGTGCCTGTCTATATCTGGCAAAAAATGGCTATTTACCGGGCTTATCTGGTTGCCAAGCAAACCAAGTGGATCAAAACCAAAAGATGACTTCGACTTTGACTCGTTTGATTGCCCATATCCGCATTGTCGACAACGATGCCGAGGCGCTGGCTTATATTGCTGAAGGGGCTGCTGAGCAAAAAGCATTTGTGTTGACGTTTATCAATGCCCATGCAGTTAACCTGTATTTTGAAAACAAGCCATTTCAACAAGCCGTTTTAAACAGTGACTTATTATTAAGAGATGGCAGCGGTATGCGGTTGTTGTATCGCTGGTTGGGTTTGCCGGCCGGTAAAAATATGAATGGCACTGATTTTATTCCGAAAATTTTGACGGCACAGCCACAGCAGTCGATTGTGGTCTACGGCGCCTCAGATGAGGCCTTGGCATTAGTAAAACAGCAATTAACGCAGGCTGATTTTAAGGTGCTGGATTGTATAAATGGTTTTCAGGATATGGACACCTATCTTGAAAATAGTCAGAAACATCGACCACAAATTATCTTACTGGCGATGGGGATGCCTAAGCAGGAACTGCTTTCACAGCAGTTAAGTCAGCAGCTGCAATATCCAACGCTGATTATTAATGGCGGCGGCATTGTCGATTTTATGTCAGGGACCAAACAGCGCGCGCCGGGTTGGATCCGTAACATTGGTATGGAATGGTCTTACCGGTTGTTTCTTGAACCAAAAAGGCTTTGGCGACGTTATGTTATTGGCAATGTTTATTTTTTATGGCGGATGATTCATGGAAAAGCGTAATGCTTTTGAGAGATTTACCCCTTATAACGGGTCGCTAATACTTGAATTTGCTAGCATATCAACGAAATTATTAATCAATGAAAAGTTATTGTGAATACTAAAACGTTACTTATCACCGGCGGCGCCGGCTTTATCGGTTCAGCGCTGATTCGTTATTTGCTGGCGGAGTCGGAGTATCAAATAATCAATGTCGATAAACTGACTTACGCCGGCAACTTACAATCGCTGGCTGAGGTTGCTAATAATCCACGCTACCATTTCAGCCAAACGGATATTTGTGATGCGTCCGGTCTGCAACGCTTATTTGCAGAATTTCAGCCTGATGCCGTCATGCATTTGGCGGCAGAATCGCATGTCGATCGCTCTATTGATGGGCCGGCCGATTTTGTGCAGACCAATCTGGTGGGCACTTACACTTTACTTGAAGCAGCCCGGCAATATTGGCAGTCATTGCAATCAGAGCAGAAGGCGGCATTTCGTTTTCATCATATTTCCACCGACGAAGTCTATGGCTCTTTAGGGGAAACCGGCCTGTTCACTGAAGCGACCGCTTATCAGCCCAATTCACCGTATTCAGCGACCAAAGCCGGCAGTGATCATCTGGTGCGCGCCTGGCATCACACCTATGGTTTGCCAGTATTAATGACCAATTGCTCGAATAATTACGGGCCTTATCAGTTTCCGGAAAAACTGATCCCCCTCGTTATCAATAATGCACTGGCCGGTAAGTCACTGCCAATTTACGGTAAAGGTGACAATATTCGTGACTGGTTGTATGTAGATGATCACGCTAAAGCGCTTAGAAAGGTGTTAGAGCAGGGCGCATTGGGTGAAACCTACAATATTGGTGGCTTTAATGAGCATACTAATCTGGATGTCGTACAGCGTATTTGCGGGATCCTGGATGAGTTAATACCCAATTCACCACATAAACCGCATAGCGATTTAATTCGTTTTGTCACCGATCGACCCGGCCATGATGCGCGGTATGCCATTGATGCCAGCAAAATACAGCGCGAACTTGGCTGGCAGCCAGCAGAAACCTTTGATTCGGGTTTGAGAAAAACCGTGCAGTGGTACTTAGCGAACCGGGAATGGTGTGACAACGTATTAGATGGCAGTTACCAACAAGAGCGTTTGGGTTTGGGAAATAAACAATGAGTAATCGTAAAGGCATTATCCTCGCCGGTGGCAGTGGCACTCGTTTATATCCGGTGACACAGTCGGTTTGTAAACAATTATTGCCGGTCTATGACAAACCAATGATTTATTACCCGCTGGCGACGTTGATGTTGGCAGGAATTCGTGAGATTTGCATTATCTCCACGCCGCAGGACACGCCGCGTCTTGAGCAATTACTGGGTGATGGCAGTGATTGGGGATTGCGGCTGCAATATGTCGTTCAGGATGCGCCTAAAGGCATAGCCGAAGCGTTTACCTTGGCAGCAGATTTTATCGGTGATGATAATTGCGCGCTGGTACTGGGCGATAACGTGTTTTATGGTCATGATTTGGTCGCCATGATGCAACAAGCCAACAAGCGTGACACCGGTGCCAGCGTCTTTGCTTACCCGGTACGCGACCCACAACGATATGGCGTGGTGGCTTTTGACGCCGATGGTAAAGCGCTTAGTATTGAAGAAAAACCGGCTCAGCCAAAATCACGTTACGCCGTGACGGGCTTATATTTCTATGACAACGAGGTCATTGAAATTGCCAGAAAGCTAAAACCTTCTGCCCGGGGTGAGCTGGAAATTACCGATGTGAATCAGTATTACCTTGAGCGAAATACGCTGAATGTTGAAGTGATGGGGCGCGGTATGGCCTGGCTCGATACCGGCACCCATGACTCGCTGCTCGATGCCTCTTTGTTTATACAAACGCTTGAGCAGCG
>DASSWO010000122.1:0-4939 GCA_035704795.1 Methylophaga sp.
ACCTTCGGCGATGATATTAGTGGTGTGCGACAAGATTTGCATCAGCCGCATTGAATCCAGTTCGACCATCATTTCAAAAGCACGGGTATATAAAAAGTCGCCGACTAAAACACTGGCTTCATTGCCCCAGACACTGTTGGCGGTTTCCTGACCCCGGCGCATTTGCGAGTGATCCACCACATCATCATGTAATAAAGTGGCGGTATGAATGAATTCGATAATGGTCGCCAGATTAATGTGCGCATCGCCCTGATAACCACAGGCCCGGGCACTTAACAAAGCAATGGCTGGACGCAGGCGTTTGCCGCCGCTATTGATGATGTAATGACCTAATTGATTGATCAGAACCACCTCAGATTGCAAACGCTGCTGTATCATAGCGTTTACTGCATCCATATCCTGGCGGATGAGGGCGTAAATGGATTGAATATCCACGAAGCTTGCGTGCCTATTGTCAGCTAAAACCGGTACTTTGGCATGCAGACCGGTGATGCGCAAATATTTCAATTTGCATTTGATCTGTTATGGCAAACGGGCTACAATTGCCGGTCTTTTGTTGGGTTACCTGCAATAATTACTTATTTTTGGAGACAGCGATGTACGCTATTGTCGCGACTGGTGGTAAGCAATACCGTGTTAAAGAGGGCGAAACCCTCCGCGTAGAAAAACTGTTCGCAGAAGCTGGCGAAACAGTTGAATTGGATAAAGTGCTTTTGGTTGGCGAAGGCGACGACATTAAAATCGGCGCACCTTACCTTAAAGGCGCCAAAGTGACTGCGAAAGTGGCTGCCAATGGTCGTGCTGATAAAGTTAAGATCGTTAAGTTCCGCCGTCGTAAGCATAGCCGTAAACAGATGGGTCACCGTCAATCGTTTACTGAAATCGAAATCACCGGCATCAGTGCCTGATTTCGGATTGCTGAATAGATTTAAGAAGAGGATTTAAACATGGCTCATAAGAAAGCGGGTGGTAGTACACGTAACGGTCGTGACTCCGAGTCGAAACGCCTTGGTGTAAAACGCTTCGGTGGCGAAGCCGTATTGGGTGGTAATATCCTGGTTCGTCAACGCGGCACTAAATTCCATGCAGGTCGTAATGTTGGTATTGGTAAAGACCATACTTTGTTCGCGACGGCTAATGGTAAAGTACTGTTTGAAACCAAAGGCGCTAACAATCGCATGTTCGTCAGCGTTGTTGCCGAGTAAAATTTCTGTAAGCCCTGTCGGGGCAGACAGCCAAAAGCCCCGCTGATGCGGGGTTTTTTGTATTTAGCCTCTGGGTTTTTCAGAGGAAGATAAAGGTCCGTAAATGAAGTTTGTAGATGAGGCGAGAATCACCGTCAAGGCGGGTGATGGTGGCAATGGCTGCCTGAGTTTTCGCCGCGAAAAATATATTCCTTTTGGCGGACCGGATGGCGGCGATGGCGGTGATGGCGGCGATATCTATTTAATCGCTGACGAACAAGTTAATACCCTGATCGATTTCCGCTATCAACGACATTTTAAAGCGCAAAAAGGTGAGCCAGGCCGTGGCCGGCAATGCAGTGGCGCGCGCGGTGATGATTTAGTTATCAAAGTACCGGTAGGCACCGAAGCCTGGGATGACGATACCGACGAGTTAATCGGTGACTTGGTCAAATCCGGCGATAAATTAATGGTCGCTAAAGGCGGCTGGCACGGTCTAGGTAACCTGCGCTACAAATCCAGTATTAACCGTGCGCCTCGGCAAACGTCTGATGGTACGCCCGGTGAAGAGCGTCATTTACGCCTGGAAATGAAACTGCTGGCTGATGTTGGTTTACTGGGTTTGCCCAATGCCGGCAAATCGACGTTTATTACCCAAGTTTCAGCAGCGCAGCCTAAAGTCGCAGATTATCCGTTTACCACTTTGCATCCGAATCTTGGCGTCGTGACGCTTAAAGATGTGCGTAGTTTTGTTATTGCCGATATCCCCGGATTAGTCGAAGGCGCTTCTGAAGGGGCTGGTCTTGGCATTCAGTTTTTACGGCATTTAACCCGTACCCGGTTATTATTGCATCTGGTGGATATGGCGCCGATCGATGTTAAACAGGATCCGGTCAACAGCGTTAACATCATCAATAATGAGTTAAAACGCTACAGCGATGCTTTGGGCAAACAGCCACAATGGCTGGTACTTAATAAAATGGATTTGGTGCCGGAAGATATTCGCGAAGAATTGTGTCAGGAAGTGCTTAGCCGCTTAAACTGGCAAGGCCCGGTTTACCGGGTCAGTGGCAAAAGTGGTGAAGGTTGTGCCACTTTGTGTGACGATGTCATGGAATTTCTGGAATCGCAGCGAAAAGCCGCCGAACCAGAGGATCTTGAAGCTGAGGACTAAGCTTGGAAAACCCGCATCAACAATTGGTGTCGACCCGTCGCTGGGTCATTAAAATTGGCAGCGCCTTACTAACCAAACCCGGTGAAGGGCTGGATATTGACCGTATTCGCTGGTTGAGCGGTGAAATTGCCGAATTACGCCGTCAGGGTAAAGAAATTGTACTGGTCACCTCTGGCTCAGTCGCTGCCGGTATGCAACAACTGGGCTGGCGCAAACGGCCGCATGCTCTGAATCAATTGCAGGCAGCGGCCAGTGTCGGTCAGATGAATTTGATCCATGCCTATGCCACAGCCTGTCAGTATTACGGTATACATACCGCCCAGATCTTGCTTACCCATTCGGATTTATCCGACCGTGGCCGGCATTTAAATGCCCGCAGCGCGCTACAAACATTATTGGAAATGGGCGTGCTGCCGGTCGTTAATGAAAACGATACCATTGCCACCGAAGAAATCCGCTTTGGTGATAACGATACTTTAGCGGCAATGACCGCCAATCTGATTGAAGCTGATGTGCTGGTGATTCTCACCGATCAGGATGGCTTTTTTGACAGTGATCCCCGAATAAATCCTGATGCCCGGATGTTGGCAGCATCAGCAGCCAGTAATCCAAATCTGGATCAAATGGCCGGTGACAGCAAAGGCGAACTCGGTCGTGGTGGTATGGCGACTAAATTATTAGCGGCACGTCGCGCAGCACGTTCAGGTGCCACCACGGTGATTTTATCCGGCAAACAGCCCGATAATTTACGGCATCTGGCGGCAGGTCATGGGGTTGGTACTTTATTGTGGCCGGATATCAAACCGATTAAAGCCCGTCAGCAATGGCTGGTGGGTCATTTGATTCCTAAAGGCCGCATCATGCTCGATGATGGCGCAGTGAATGTGATTAGCAAGCAGGGTAAAAGCTTATTACCGGTTGGTGTGCGCGCAGTACAGGGTCAGTTTTTGCGTGGCGAACTGGTCATTTGTTGTGATTTACAAGGACGTGAAATTGCCCGGGGGCTGGTTAATTACAACGCGGCGGAAGCTCTAAAAATTATGGGCCAACCCAGTCAGGCAATAGAAGCATTACTGGGTTATATCGATGAGCCGGAATTAATTCATCGCGATAATTTAGTCGTTACCACGTAAATAGCAGACATAAAAAAACCGGCCAGAGCCGGTTTTCTTTGCAACACGTTTGTTTAGATTACATCGCGCGAACGGCGTTATTCAAACGGCTTTTGCCACGTGCGGCAGTATTTTTGTGAATCAGGCCTTTACGTGCCATCCGATCCAGAACAGGCACAGCAGCTTGGAAAGCAGCAGTGGCTTGCGGTTTGTCACCAGCAATAATCGCTTTTCTGATGGCTTTAATGGTGGTACGCATAGCAGAACGCTGGCTAGCATTCAGCTGGCGGTGTTTTTCCGCTTGACGAGCGCGTTTTTTTGCTTGTGCTGAGTTTGCCAAAGTGCTTCTCCTAAAATCAGCTGTTTGTTTATGAACAAGGCATTATCCTGATTTTTAACCTATTTGTAAATGGTATCATTGGCAAATTTTTGGGGATGGAGACTGATGCGGATTATCACGGTGAATGTTAATGGTATCCGCGCCGCAGCGCGCAAGGGTTTTTTCGACTGGCTGGCTAAGCAAAATGCCGATGTTGTCTGTATACAGGAAACCAAAGCACAGATTCATCAACTCAGTGATCTGCAATTTCACCCCGAAGGTTATCACTGTTATTACCATGATGCGCAAAAGCCCGGTTACAGCGGCGTCGCTTTATATTGCCGGCAACAGCCTGATGCGGTCATTGTCGGCATGGGCAATGACGAGTTTGATAACGAAGGTCGTTATATCGAAGCCCAATTTGGCAAGTTGAGTGTGGTCTCATTGTATTTGCCGTCCGGCACCTCCGGCGATGTACGTCAGGAAGTGAAATACCGGTGTATGGCATGTATCGAAGCGCGCTTACAGCAGATCTTAGATGCTGGCCGCGAGTTTATTGTCTGTGGTGACTGGAATATCGCGCACAAAAACGAAGATATCCGCAACTGGAAAGGCAATCAGAAAAATTCAGGCTTCTTGCCAGAAGAACGTGCCTGGCTGGATAAATTGTTTTATGACCTGCAGTTTGTCGATGCTTTTCGTGAACTGCCGCAAGCCGAGCATGAGTACACCTGGTGGTCGAATCGTGGTCAGGCCTGGGCTAATAATATTGGTTGGCGTATTGATTACCACATTCTCAGCCCTAATTTGAAAGGCAAGGTCAAAGCTACCGATATTTATCGCGATGAACGTTTTTCAGATCATGCGCCGCTGACAGTTGATTACGATTATCAATTGGCTGATTAAATTTATTCGTTTTGAAATGATTTCGATTTTATGTCGAGTCAGGAGAATGCGTGCCCATTCCCCTAACAACCCCAGGGCACCCCTTATGCTGGTCTGCGGCTCTACTGTGTTGCTCGGTTTATCTGGGGATTGGCCAAAACTCGCTACGCTCAGACACCGCCCAATTCTTATCCAGATAAACCTCCGCTACTCGTCAGCATAAAAGGGGATTTTCGGAATTGGCTGTAGATTGGGGTTCATTAAA
>DASSWO010000133.1:0-4697 GCA_035704795.1 Methylophaga sp.
GGTTGATTAAAGGTTCATTGAGTCTCACCAGCAACTCGGCCATCTGATTATAACTGCCTTGTGGTGTCATCCAGCTCAAAACCACTTCGATAATGATGGTCACTGTAAACAGGGTGATAAACAGCGTAAATACTTCTGCGAGCGTAAATGGAACCAGTGTCAAAATACCTGGCACGTTGCCCTGCAACGCTGAAATCAGAATCAGTTTTAACAAACCGATCACCAGTAACAACACCAGCACGGCGGTATCCAGTTTGCCGATGGCCGGCAAAACTGTTCGCATCGGTTGTACCAAAGGCTGCGTCGCGCGGATCACCATTTGCGTCAAAGGTTGGTGGGTTGGCCAGTGAATCCAGGGCATCAGTAAACGCAATGCCACTATCAGCATATACAAGAAGAATAGCGTATCAATAATAAAAATCAGCGGATTGCTGAAATAACTGTTAGTCATGATCTTGTCCCAGTTGATCACCGAGTTCTCGGGCACGCAATGCTGCAGCCACTAATGCATTCTCAAATAAACCATGCAGACCACCGTCTTCGAGTTCATGAATGGCGCGTTCGGTAGTACCGCCCGGTGACGTGACTTGCTGACGAAGCTGATTGGCAGGTACGCCGCTTTCCAATGCCATTTTGGCAGCGCCAAATGCTGTTTCTAAGCACAATAGGCGGGCTGTTTCCTGCGGTAAACCTAATGCTGTTGCCGCATTTTCCATGGCTTCCATTACCAAAAAGAAATACGCCGGTCCACTGCCAGATAACGCGGTGACGGCGTCCATTTTAGTTTCATCATCGAGCCAAATCGCTAAACCAACAGCCCGTAAAATAGCCTCGGCCTGTTCACGTTGTTGATGACAGACCTGGTCATTGGCAAATAATGCAGTGGCACCGGCCTGCACCAAAGAAGGCGTATTAGGCATGGCCCGCACAATTGCAGCCGCAGGTTGGCGTAACCAGCGGTTCAGATCGCCCAGGCGTATGCCGGCCGCGATGGAAATTAACACTGCATTGGCAGGCCAAACGGTAGATAGTGCTTTGACCATATCCTGCATTTGCTGCGGTTTGACCGCCAGCACAATGACCTCAGCGGATTGCACAGCATTCGCTAAGTCATCATGAACCTGAACGCCATAATCCTGCTGTAATGCGTTTAGTACGTTGGCTTGTGTATCAAGCACATGGATTTGCTGTGCAGACAATCCGTCAGCAATTAAACCACCAATCAGGCTGCGTGCCATATTGCCGCCGCCGATAAAAACAATTTTGCCGTTATTCATTAATAATGTCTTACCTGAAATTTAGTCTGTCCAGTGTACTGTTTATCGTGGTTTCTGTGTATGCCGCTGGCCAAATAATGCCGTACCGATTCGCACCATAGTGCTGCCTTCGGCAACTGCAGCACTTAGATCAGCTGTCATACCCATCGACAAGGTATCAATGTTCGAAAATTGAGATTGTAACGCCTGATACTGCTCAAAGCTGCGCCTGAAAGCATCTTGCTGTACATCAACATCATCAGTCGCTTTCGGGATCACCATCAGACCGCGCAACTGCAAATTCGGCAGCTTGTGCACCTGTGTTGCCAATTCCATTAAAGCATCGACGGTAATACCGGCTTTGCTGTCCTCATCATCGATATTGACCTGCAAACAAATATTCAGTGGTGGTAAAGCATCGGGACGCTGTTCACTAAGGCGCTTGGCAATTTTCAAACGATCGACACTGTGCACCCAGTCAAAGTGTTCTGCAATATCACGGGTTTTATTGGATTGAATTGGCCCGATAAAATGCCAGGTCAGGGCTAAATCACTTAGATCAGTGATTTTGTTCATCGCTTCCTGTAAATAATTTTCACCAAAATCTTGCTGGCCGGCCAGTGCCAATTCACGCAGCGTTTCAGCTGGCCAGGTTTTGCTGACAGCCAGCAGTCTGATTGATTCTAGCGGGCGATTTGCAGCGGTTTCAGCATCACGAATTTGCTGCAAAACGTCCTGCAAACGATTTTTTATCTCTGCCATGTTGCAAGCCTTCTGAGAGCGCGATACCTTAGCTATATCCACTGTTCGGTCAATGGCCGGTAACAAACATTTCATTATTAGGGAAAACCCATGGATATTACTGAATTGCTGACCTTCAGTGCAAAGAATAACGCGTCGGATCTGCATATTTCCTCTGGGGAGCCGCCGATGATCCGGGTCGATGGTGATGTGAAACGTATCAACTTGCCACCAATGGAACACAAAGAAGTACACGGCATGATTTACGACATCATGAACGATAAGCAGCGCAAAGACTTTGAGGAGTTTCTGGAGGCTGATTTTTCGTTTGAAGTGCCTAATCTGGCCCGGTTCCGGGTCAATGCTTTTAATCAGAATCGTGGTGCGGCCGCCGTTTTCCGGACGATCCCCTCAGTTGTTTTAACACTCGAGCAATTGGGCGCGCCGGAAATCTTCAAACAAATTTCTGATAATCATCGTGGCATTGTATTGGTAACCGGGCCAACCGGTAGTGGTAAATCAACCACGTTGGCAGCGATGATCAACTATCGAAATGAAAAAGATAATGAACATATCCTGACCATCGAAGATCCCATCGAATTTGTTCATAAAAGTAAAAAATGTCTGATTAACCAACGTGAAGTACATCGTGATACGTTGGGCTTCAGTGAAGCGCTGCGCAGTGCTCTACGGGAAGATCCGGATATTATTCTGGTGGGTGAGCTGCGTGATCTGGAAACCATTCGTCTGGCATTAACTGCTGCAGAAACCGGCCATTTGGTGTTTGGTACCTTGCATACATCGTCTGCGGCCAAGACCATTGACCGTATTATTGACGTATTTCCCGCTGCCGAAAAAGATATGGTGCGATCGATGTTGTCGGAATCTTTGCGGGCGGTTATTTCCCAAACCCTGTTGAAAAAAGTGGGTGGTGGTCGTATTGCCGCCCATGAAATTATGATTGGCACGCCCGCGATTCGTAACCTGATTCGTGAAGACAAAGTACCGCAAATGTATTCTGCCATACAGACTGGGGCGTCAATTGGTATGCAAACTTTGGATCAATGTTTACAGGAAATGGTGCGCCGCCAACAAATTACCAAAGCAGAAGCCCTGCCGCGCGCCGTCAACAAAGACCTGTTCCGTTAGGAGACTATTATGGAAATCGTCACCATTTTAAAAGCGGCCGTTAAGTATGAAGCTTCGGATATTTTTATCACAGCCGATCGGCCGCCAACGCTGAAAGTTAATGGCCGTATGGCAACGTTA
The DNA here is from genome assembly GCA_035704795.1 of Methylophaga sp. Lineage (GTDB taxonomy): Bacteria > Pseudomonadota > Gammaproteobacteria > Nitrosococcales > Methylophagaceae > Methylophaga. The sequence continues at coordinate 3,267 of DASSWO010000133.1, forward strand.
AGCCAAGAGCCGCTCAGCGACGACGAGGCCCGTAATCTGGTGCTCAGCACCATGAATGACGAGCAAAAGAAAGTCTTTGAGCGTGATAAAGAATGTAATTATGCGATTGATACCAAAGGGGCGGGGCGCTTCCGGGTCAGCGCTTTGTATCAGCGCAATCGTGTTGGCATGGTAATGCGCTTGGTTAAGGATGAAATTCCGACCATTGAACAATTGCGTGTGCCGGAAATTATAAAAGAACTGGCCATGACCAAACGCGGCTTAGTAATTTTTGTAGGTGCGACCGGTAGTGGTAAATCAACCACACTGGCGGCGATGATTGGCTATCGAAATCAGAATAGTGCCGGTCATATTCTGACCATTGAAGATCCGATTGAATTCAACCATAAGCACGCAGGTTGTGTAATTACCCAACGTGAGGTTGGTGTCGATACGGACTCTTACGATATTGCATTGAAAAACTCACTGCGTCAGGCACCAGATGTCATTATGATTGGTGAAGTTCGCTCCAGAGATACCATGGATTATGGTATCGCGTTCGCAGAAACCGGTCATTTATGTTTATCGACGTTGCACGCGAACAACGCCAACCAGGCAATGGATCGGATCATCAACTTCTTCCCTGAAGATCGCCACAAGCAGCTGTTTATGGATATGTCGCTTAATTTGAAAGCCGTGGTAGCTCAACGCTTAATCCCCAAAAAAGACGGCACCGGGCGTTGTGTGGCGGTTGAAGTGTTGCTTAATACCCCACTAATTGGTGACATGATCGAAAAGGGCAAAGTATCAGAAGTTAAAGATGTGATGAAACGGTCGCGGGAACTTGGCATGCAGACGTTTGACCAAGCGGTGTACGATTTGTACAAAGCCGGTGAAATCTCTTACGAAGATGCCCTGAAAAATGCGGATTCAACCAACGAAGTTCGGTTGATGATTAAGCTTGGTGCGGAAGCCGGTGAAATCCCTGAAGAGCCGGGCATGCAAGGCCTGTCGTTAGAGCCTGAAAACGATGGTGTTATCGGTCGGATTTAGTTCAGGGAATATCGTATTAATGATAATTGTTTTTTTTTAATATGTTAGACTGCATTGGTAATTCGTATTATGATGTTTGTTAGGCGAATGCAACAGCTTGTTGTTTAAAGACAACAACAGATTGCTTTCAAGTCTACAGATACGAAGTTTGCAATAAACAAAAAGGAATCGCTCATGAAAAGACTATTTAAACTTGGTGCAGTAATGCTAACCATGATGTTTTTGGCAGCCTGTGCTAGCCAGGATCAACGTGCCTCAGGTAACTATCTGATGTGTTCTATTGGTGGTGCTATCGTGGGCGGCGCCGGTGTTGGTGCTATCTCTGGTGGTGCTGGTGCTTGGGGCGGTGCTGCGACGGGTGCACAACTTGGCTTGCTGCTTTGCGGTCAGGAAGAAACT
>DASSWO010000158.1:0-3915 GCA_035704795.1 Methylophaga sp.
AAGTCTGTGCACCTTTGCTGACCCAATGTTCAACACGGTCCAGATCTAAACGTAAAGATTCTTCCTGGCCTTTGGCAATCGGGTTAAAAAAGCCGATACGCTCAATGTAGCTACCATCACGTTTGTTACGTGAATCAGTGACTACGATGCCGTAGAAAGGACGCTTTTTTGCGCCGCTGCGAGTCATTCGAATTGTTACCATAAACCTGCCCGTTCAAAATCGGATGGAAAATATTGTTATTTTACGCACATATAATACGTTTGCAAAGCTGAATCTGCTTATCGGCTAAAAAGGCATGCCACCACCGCCCATCGGCAGTTTTCCGCCAAGGCCGCGCATCATTTTCGCCATGCCCCCTTTCTGGCTCATTTTCTTCATCATTTTTTGCATTTGTGCGAACTGCTTCAGTAACCGGTTCACATCCTGGATCTGGGTGCCGGAACCCGCAGCAATGCGTTTCTTGCGTGAACCTTTGATGATTTCCGGACGCCGTTTTTCTTTAGGGGTCATGGAGTCAATCATCGCTTCCATTTTGCGCAATTCTTTGTCGTTGGCCTGATTTTTAACCGCCTCGGGAATTTGCCCCATACCGGGCAATTTATCCATCAAGGCGCCGATGCCGCCCATTTTGCCCATTTGTCGCAGTTGGTCACGAAAATCTTCTAAGTCGAATCCTTTACCGGTTTTCAGTTTGCCGGCGAGTTTTTCGGCAGCACCAACATCCATTTTGCGCTGCGCTTCTTCGACCAGTGACAGGACATCACCCATGCCCAGAATCCGAGATACCAGACGATCGGGATGAAACGGTTCCAATGCTGTGGTTTTTTCACCGACCCCCAAAAATTTAATAGGCTTGCCGGTAATATGCCGAATTGATAACGCCGCACCACCCCGGGCATCACCGTCGGTTTTGGTCAGAATCACGCCGGTCAATGGCAAAGCTTCATTAAAAGCTTGCGCAGTATTGGCCGCATCCTGACCGGTCATGCTATCGACCGTGAATAAAGTTTCTGCCGGATTGATTGCCGCATGGATGGCTTTGATCTCAGTCATCATATCGGCATCAATATGCAAACGACCGGCGGTATCGACAATCAAAACATCGGCATATTCTTTTTTGGCTTGTGCCAGCGCATTTTGCGCAATAACCACCGGATCTTGTCCGGCTTCACTCGGGAAGAATTTGGCTTCAACTTCGCTAGCTAATGTTTGTAGCTGTTGAATTGCTGCCGGCCGGTAAACGTCGGCGCTGGCGACCATGACGGTTTTTTTATGACGTTCTTTTAAAAACCGGGCCAGTTTGGCAACACTGGTGGTTTTACCGGCGCCCTGCAAACCCGCCATTAAAATCACCACTGGCGGCTGATGGTTTAAATCCAGGCCATCATTCGCCTCGCCCATTACAGCGGTCAGTTCATCATTAACAATTTTGATAAACGCCTGGCCTGGTGTCAGGCTGCGCAAAACATCCTGACCTAAAGCACGTTCTTTCACTTTACTGATGAATTCACGTACCACTGGCAAAGCCACATCGGCTTCAAGCAGTGCCATACGCACTTCTCGCAGCGTGTCTTTAACATTGTCTTCGGTAATGCGGCCCTGGCCGCGCAGCTTTTGCAGCGTTCCGCTAAGCCGGTTACTTAAACTATCAAACATATTTTTTCCCGTGAAAACGGTCGATTGGCTTGGAAATTAATTACCGCAGATTATACCTGATTGGTATCACCATCCCCGAAACATCGTTTATGATACTAGTGCTTGCTTATCTTTCATCTCTACTAATGTTGTGAGTTGAAAAATACCATTCAAGGCCCGAGGAGATCCGTTTAGCCATTCTAAACAACCGATGAGCAATACGGCGTGGCGTTTTTTTTCAGCCACAACCCGAAGGGCCAGGACTATATTTTTTGTAACCGGCCGTGTTGTTAATCGCTGATACAGAATAACTACACGGCGCGATTTCCGCCTTGCCGGACATATAAATAGCCATCTGCAATGGTGGATATGAAAGATAAGCAAGCCCTAATTAAATTTATCTGCTGTGCTGGAATAAAGGATTACCCTCAATGGCCATTGCCAACGCTTTAGCCTTTCTGTTGTATCTTTGCTGTAGTGTCATTTTAATTCGTGGCTTTGTAAATCGTGATACCCGTCGGCCGGTAAAAAGTCTGCCAATTGGCATTTTGACGGTACTGGCCCTGATATTTCATGCCGCTCATTTGTTTTTTATCATGGAAGCGGCCGGTGGCTGGGATCTGAGTTTGATGACGATGTTGTCACTTGCTGCCTGGATCATGGCGTTTATGGCATATATCGGCGGCTTCCGCTGGCCGGACTCTCCTCCGGGTATTGTCATTTATCCGCTGGTCGCGTTGATTTTAATGATGGTTTTTGAAGTACCTTCCCCGAGTAATAAGCAGCTCCAGGATCCAGCGCTCGAGTGGCACATTCTGTTGTCCATCACTGCTTATAGTTTGCTGATGCTGGCCGCCATTCAGGCAATTATTTTAGCCATACAGGAAAAACAACTGCGTCAGCATCATGCCGGTGGCCTATTGCGAAAACTGCCTCCGATGCAGACACTGGAACGCGGTTTATTTCAGCTGATTATTAGTGGTTTTTCGTTATTGACGCTGGGACTGATTACCGGCTTTGTGTTTGTTGAAAACTTCTGGGCACAAAATCTGGCACATAAAACCATTTTGTCGATGGTTGCCTGGGGTGTATTTGCCTGCTTGTTATGGGGTCGCCGGCGACATGGCTGGCGCGGACAAACTGCAGTGCGTTGGACTTTAGCTGGTTTCGGTTTTTTATTGTTGGCCTATGTCGGCAGCAAAATCGTTCTTGAATATATTTTGCAGGTTAATTAAGCGTGTTAGAAGAAACGTCATTATTAGTATTGTTCATCATCCTATTTTGTATGTTGGTGATGTCAGCTTTTTTCTCCAGTTCCGAAACGGCACTTATGTCACTCAATCGTTATCGGATGAAGCATTTAGCGCAACAGGGCCATCGCGGTGCGTTGATTGCGGAATCGTTGTTGGCTCGTCCGGATAGGTTGATTGGCTTGATTTTGCTCGGCAATAATTTTGTCAATATTTCTGCATCATCGATTGCCACAATTATTGGTATAAAACTATTCGATGAAAACGGCATCCTGGTGGCAACGCTATCACTGACCCTGATTGTCTTGTTATTCGGTGAAGTCATGCCAAAAACCATGGCCGCATTACATCCGGAGCGCATTGCTTATCCAGCCAGCTTTATTCTTAAACCACTGTTGTGGATCCTGTACCCGCTGGTTTGGATCATTAGTCTTATCACCCGCTGGCTATTGGGATTAATGGGCGTTTCAGCTGAAGATGCCAAATCAACAGCCATTAATGTTGAAGAACTGAAAGTAGCTTTAATGGAAGCCGGCAGTATGATCCCGCGCAGCCATAAAGATATGCTGATGAGCATTCTGGAGCTGGAGCAAATCACCGTTAATGATGTCATGGTGCCGCGCAATGAAATTGAAGGCATAGATATAAACATGCCCTTTAATGACATTATCAAACAGCTGTCACATTGCGGTTATACCCGCCTGCCTGTGTATCAGGACTCGATGGATAATATTGTCGGCATATTGCATGTCCGCAAAGCACTGAACCTGCTCACTCAAGACAACCTTAATGCCCAAACACTCAATAATATTGTCAAAAAAGCCTATTTTGTTCCGGAAGGCACCTCACTGAATACGCAGCTGATTCAGTTTCAGCGTAACCTGCGCCGTACCGGTCTGGTCGTCGATGAGTATGGTGATTTGCTGGGTCTGATTACTCTTGAGGATATTTTCCAGGAAATCGTCGGCGAATTTACCGCCAGTACCATTGATGATGATAAGGATATTCATCCTCAGGCAGATGGTAGTT
>DASSWO010000258.1:0-3220 GCA_035704795.1 Methylophaga sp.
ATTGATTACGGACAGCTACTCAAGAAATTAATTGTTGTTGATATTGCACCGCGCTCGTACCCGGACAGCCATAGCCAGATTTTTAAAAACCTGATGGCCGTGAATCTGGCGCAGTTTAACCAGCGCAGCGAAGTAGATGCAGCTTTGGCAGCTTTGATCCCTGACAAAGCGGTACGCAGTTTTTTGCTGATGAATGTCACGTCGTATGATGGTCAATTAGCCTGGCGGATTAATCTGGATCATTTATTTTGTAATTATCCGGCGCTGTTACAAGCGATAACCCCATTGGCACCTATCGTTCAACCCACGCTATTTATCAGCGGTGGTAATTCTGATTATATTGGCACTGAAGATCGTCAGCAGATCCGTCAGTGGTTCAGTAATGTGCAATTGCTGAGGATTGCCAATGCCGGTCATTGGGTGCACGCTGACAAGCCCGAAGCCTTTTATCAGACTGTGGAAAGCTTTTTAAATCATGATTGACGACACTTTAAAGCAGCAATTACTCACCTTTCGCCGGGAGCGTGACTGGGAACAGTTTCATAATCCCAAAGACATCGCTATTTCGCTGTCGATAGAAGCGGCGGAATTATTGGAATGGTTTCAGTGGCGTACATCTGATGAAGTGCAAACTATGCTCGCTTCAGATAAACGCGAGGCACTGGAAGATGAAATTGCCGATGTTGCAGTTTATTTAACTTATCTCTGTAGTGATCTCGAGATAGATCTCCCGGCCGTGATCAGTCGCAAGATGCAAAAAAATGCCGCTAAATACCCCAAAGATCTCGTTAAAGGCCGCGCTGATAAATATAACGAATATTCTTGACTGCTCTCTTTCGTAAACGAAAGAGATTCCCAATTCATCGAGATCCGGACACGGAGACTTGCTCCATGCCACTTACATTCTCTCCAAGGGCGAACACCGCCAGCCCGGCGGCTTTGATGTTGATCGCGGCGTTCACGTCGCGGTCGTGTTCGGCTGCGCATGCCGGACATTTCCAGTGCCGGATGTTCAACGACATAGAGTCCATCACAAAACCGCATCCGGAACAGCGCTTACTTGACGGATACCACTGGTCAATGGCCACCAATTGTCGACCAGCCCAGTCCGCCTTGTAAGCCAACTGACGCACGAACTCTCCCCAGCCGGCATCGCTGATGGATTTCGCCAGTGTACGGTTGCGAAGCATATTCTTGACGTTGAGGGACTCGACGCAGATCACTTGGTTCTCGTTAATAATCTTGCGTGATAATTTGTGCAAATTATCCATCCTGCAATCGACGAGCTTGGCATGAATACGTGCTACCTTAATCCGGGCCTTATTCCGGTTACGCGAGCCGAGCATTTTCCGACTCAGACACCGTTGCGCTTTCGCCAGCTTGCCAGCGTACTTCGTTGTATGTCGGGGATTGCAAATCCGGTGTCCATCGCTGGTCACGAACAGGTCTTTCAGCCCCAGGTCAATGCCTACCATTTTTGGAGTAACCGACAAGGGGCTGGGAGCAAATTCACACAGGCAGGACACAAAATAGCGTCCGGCACTGTCACGGGAAACAGTAACTGTCGTGGGCTCACAAGGAAGATCCCGGCTCCAGCAAATATCCAGTGGGGTTTTACTCTTGGCCAGAAACAGCTTGCCGTCTCGGTATGCAAAGGCCGATCGGGTGAACTCTGCCTTCTGGCGGTGGCGTTTGCTCCTGAATGTCGGGTACTTGGCACGACCTTCGAAGAAGTTTTTGAAGGCGGTTTGTTGGTGGCGAAGGCATTGCTGCAACGGCACCGAACTGACTTCATTCAAAAACAACAGTTCTGGGTCTTTTTTCAGTGCCGTCAATCGAGCATTGGCTCCCACGTACCCGATTTTTTCCTGGCTATTATAGAAGGCATCGGTACGGTATCGAAGCACCGAGTTATAGACAAAACGCACACAGCCAAATGTCCGAACAAGCATCTGTTCCTGCTCTGGCGAAGGATAGAAACGGTATTTGTAAGCCCGCTTTGTCATGTCTTACACGATATTATGAAAACTGTAAGATAGCCAGCAAGCCAGAAGGAGGCAGCTTGAGCATGGACGGCAAAAGCCGACGCGCTATCCCTCCCTGACCTGAAGGACAGAGTTTCTTTGCGCAAAAGTGATAAATGCCCGACAAAGTGCTAGGCTTTGTGCTTTTATCACGTGTGGGATGTATTGCATGAAAGCCATTGTGTTTCTGATCCAGTGTGCAGATCAGAAAGGTTTACTGGCGGGCATTACCGGCTTTTTTGCCAGTCGCGGTTATAACATTCTGCATTGTCAGCAATACACCGATACCGAAAACAGCCATTATTTTATGCGTCTGAAGCTCGAAGATGAGGATCAGATGCCGCACGCCGAACTGGAATCGGCCTTTTCAGAACTGGCGTCCAAAATGGCGCTCAACTGGTCGGTTCGATATAGCAACACACCTTACCGCGTTGCGTTATTGGTGACCAAAGCGTCACATTGTCCGTTTGATTTATTACTGCGTGAATATGAAGGTGAATTGAAATGCCATATTCCGCTGATCATTGGCAATCATAATGACTTAGCCGATATGGCCCGGCAGTTTGGCAAACCGTTTTATCATCTGCCGATAACGAATGACACTAAGCCGCAACAAGAAGCGCAAATCAAAGCGTTACTGGCCGAATATCAAATTGATTTGGTGGTAATGGCGCGCTATATGCAAATTCTCTCTGAGGCTTTTGTCCAAGAATTCTCTGGCAAAGTCATCAATATTCATCATGGATTTTTGCCGGCTTTTCAGGGCGCTAAACCGTATCATCAGGCTTACGAACGTGGTGTTAAGTTAATTGGTGCAACGGCACATTACGCCACAGCCGAACTCGACGAGGGGCCGATTATTGGGCAGGATGTCGAACGGGTGCGTCACGATAACAGCCCGGAAGATTTGGTGATGATCGGTAAGGATATTGAACGACTGGTGCTGGCCCGCGCTGTAAAAGCCCATATTGAACATCGGATTATTATCAGTGGCCGGCGCACTATCGTCTTTGCTGAAGGTGCCTGAGCAACCCATAAAAAAAGGAATACCCTATGTCTGACAAAGCCCCGATTATTATGATAACCGGCGCCACCGCGGGTTTTGGTGAAGCCACCGCCAGATTGTTTGCCAAAGCGGGCTGGCGCTTAATTTTGACCGGTCGCCGTCATGAGCGTTTGGAAAAGTTGCAGGCTGA
>DASSWO010000261.1:0-8258 GCA_035704795.1 Methylophaga sp.
GGTATTTGCTGTACAGCGTTTACTGGGTATGCAAACCGGTATCACCGGGTTTTATTCCAATGGTGAAATCTGTTCTGGCGAAGACGACAGTCATAGTTTGTTGCATAACCAGACCATGACTATCGCCTATTTAAGCGAACATTAAAATCTGCTTATCTGACCAGTTCGCGGGCCGCGGCTAACAGCGCCAGTCTGGCAATAACCCCATAGGCGTAAAAACGATTCGGTTCAGCATCAGGCTGATCGGCTTTATTGGGCTCAATACACGATTGGGCAAACGCCAATGGCTGAAAATGCATGCCCGGTGCATTGAGATTTTCATTGGTGCCGCGACCGGTATGTACCCGGTAAAAGCCGCCCACCACAAAATGATCCATCATATAAATCACCGGTTCGGCCACCGCTTGTTCTTCACCCAGAGTTTCAAAGGTATACACCCCCTCCTGGATCAGCACATTATCGACCACCAAACCTTCTTTAGCCGATGACATTTTATTGCGCTGTTTGCGGTTTAAATTAACGATTTCATCAACTGATTTGACGGTCATAATGCCCATGCCATAAGTGCCTGAATCGGCTTTAACGACGGCAAATGGTTCAAGATCAATGCCATATTGATCATATTTCTTTTGCACAGTCTTGAGCATGGTTTCAACATTACGCGCCAGACACTCGGTGCCGCTTCGTGCCATAAAATCTACTTCACCACATTGCAAGGTGATGGGCGACACCAGCCACGGATCAATATTCAGTTGTTCAGCAAATTCATTGGCTACATCATTGTAGTGGGTGAAATGATCCGATTTTTTACGCGTATACCAACCGGCGTGTAATGGTGGGGCTAATTGCTGCTCCAGGTTTTCCAGAATTGCTGGCAAACCACCCGACAAATCATTATTTAACAGCACTAAACACGGTGAAAACGCACCAATGCCAACCCGGTTACCTTTACGTTCCAGCGGTGCCAGATGACAGTTTTTGCCTGACGGCAATTCGATATCCATAGGCTCGGTCAAATCGTCCCGTAAACTGGCAATCCGGGCATCCAGGCCGGCTTGTTCAAAAATACCGCGCAATGTTTCCAGGCTTTCTAAATAAAACAGGTTACGGGTATGATTTTCAGCAATGATTAACACCCGTCTGGCCGTTGGGCAGATCCGCTCTACCGCGGTTTGTGCCGCTTGAATACACAAAGGCATAAACGCCGGATTGAGATTATTAAAGCCGGCTGGAAATAGATTGGTATCGACCGGCGCCAGTTTAAAACCGGCATTGCGCAAATCGACTGAGGTATAAAATGGCGCTGGCGTTTTTAGCCATTGTTCACGAAGCCAGGCCTCTACATCCGCCTGTCGGTCCAACAAGTGTGATTCTAATTGCAGTAAGGGGCCGTTAAGGGCGGTAGTCAGATGCGGCACGGCTGAACTCATAATACGGATATCCTTAGGGCTTGTTTATCTTTCAAATCCACCACTGCTGGCGGCTATTTTTGTGTCTGGTAAGGCGGAAATTGCGCCGTGTAGTTATTCTACATCAGCAATTGACAAATGGGTCTGGAACCCATTTAAACAGCTTTACTGGCCGCAAAGCGGGGAAATACAGGGATGTATTTCATACAACACAGGCGGGCGCAAAAATAGTACCAGCCCTTCGGGTTGTGGCTGAAAAAGCGCCACGCCGCGTTGCTCGTTGTTTGTTTAGAATAACTACAAAAACGTCGGGAGCGTTTTTGAGCTTAAGCCCCAAAGGGGTGAGATACAGGGATGTATCTCACAAACGGCTCTCCTCGCGCCTTGATTGACGCTTTTTCAGACAAAACAGAGGCGGAGATGAAAGATAAACAAGCCCTAACGCAAGCTGAGAATTTTCCAGCCGCGTTGTTCGGCGACTTGCCGAAGTGTGTCATCCGGATCCACGGCAACCGGTGTCTCGACTTTTTCCAGCAGCGGCAAATCATTATGCGAGTCACTGTAAAAAATACTGCCTTCCAGCGTTTGCTGATGCTGGGTCAGCCAATCCTGCAAGCGGCTGACTTTGCCATGCTGAAATGACGGTATGCCGGCGACTTTGCCGGTAAATCGGTCATCCTGTATCTCCGGATTTGTGGCGATCAGATTATCGATGCCCAGTTTTTCAGCAATCGGTGTGGTCAAAAAGCTGTTGGTGGCGGTAATAATCATTAAGGTATCGCCTTGCTGGCGGTGTTGTTCAATCAACGCCTGAGCTTTGGGCAGCATGATCGGCATAATTTTCTGCTGTAAATAGGCATGGCGCCAGGCCAGCAGATCGGTCATGGTATTTTCTTTAAGCGGCGTAAATACAAACTCCAGAAAAGCATTGATGTCCAGACGACCAGCCTGATAGTCATGATAAAACGCCAGATTGGCGTCATGATAAGCCTCCGGATCGACGATGTTATTTTCCGCCAGAAAGCGGCCCCATAAATAATCACTGTCGCCACCGAGCAGCGTATTGTCTAAATCAAATATTGCTAAAGCCATTGCCTGCTGTTGTTTCCTTGAAAAATAAGCACCTATTGTAAGACAAAATGCGTTGCAACCTCAGGTGGCATTGACTAATCTAAGTCTTAATACAAATTAAACTGCGGGCTGGCCGCTATGGCTTTCCCGCGAGAGATTAACACCGTGATAGACAAAGATGGCTTCAGGGCCAACGTGGGGATCATCATCTGTAATGATGACAACCAGGTGTTGTGGGCGCAGCGTGCGCAACATGACTCATGGCAATTTCCCCAGGGCGGCATCAAACCGGATGAGACCGCAGAGCAGGCCGCTTACCGCGAGCTGATGGAAGAGGTTGGACTGCGGCCTGAGCATGTTGAGTTGCTGGCGCAATCACGTGGCTGGCTGCGTTATCGTCTGCCTAAACGTTATCTGCGTTACGGCAATAAACCATTGTGTATCGGCCAAAAACAACGCTGGTTTTTGATGCGCTTTATTGGCAGCGAAACTGACGTCAAATTGGATTTACACGAAAAGCCCGAGTTTGATGACTGGCGCTGGGTCGATTACTGGCGTCCGGTCGAAGAAATCGTCTTTTTTAAACGCCGGGTTTATGAAAAAGCACTGCACGAATTCGCGCCGATCCTGTTTCCCGAATACCGCCGCCGCAGTGGCACCAGCAATCTTAGCTAAGTGGTTTTTTATAAACGCTGGAATTACGCTGGTAGTTGTACAAAGCCTGTTTTTCTACCGGCAAGTCAGCGATGCTGGATGGCTGAAAACCCTGCTCAATAAACCAATGGGCTGTTTGCGTCGTTAAAATATACAGGTTGTCGAGACCACCCTTTTTCGCGCGCTTTTCTAAAAAAGCTAACAATTGTTTGCCGCGGCCTTTATTCCGATAATCCTGCGATACCGCCATACAGGCAACTTCTGCCATTTTGTTTTCCGGATAGGTATACAGCGCGGCGCAGGCGATGACGCTGCCATCGCGTTCCATTACCGTAAACTGATCGATTTCCCGTTCCAGTAATTCCCGCGAACGTTTGACCAGAACACCACTGGCCTCCAGCGGCTGTAATAACTCCAGAATGCCGCCAACATCATCAATGCTGGCCTGACGGGTCGTTTCAAAAGAGGTAGCACTAATCAGTGTACCGACGCCATCACGACTGAATAATTCTTGCAGCAGCGCACCATCAACTTGCCGATCCAATAAATGCACCCGATCAACACCGGCTTCACAAGCTGTTTTGGCAGCTTCCAACAAAGGATGATCAAATTCGGCAATTTGGCTGACGGTGATTTCCCGCGGCAAATTCTCATTACTTTGACCAATGAAAATCAGCTTGTCTGCCTGCAAACTGCTGGCCACGGCGGTGGCAATGGTATCGGCGGACAAATTAAAAATTTCGCCGGTCAGTGAATAACCCAGCGGTGAAATCAGCACCATATTGCCTTGTTCCAGCTGCTGGTGAATAGCGACATTATCCACTCGCCGCACTTCACCGGTATGGCCTAAATCAACACCGTCAATAATCCCAGCCGGGCGGGCGGTAACCCAGTTACCGCTGACGCAGCGAATACGTGCATCTGCCATTGGCGTTTGCGGCATACCAGCAGATAATTTGGCTTCAATGGCAATCCGTAAATCACCAATCACCTGACGGGCAATTTGCATGCTGGCATCATCGGTAATGCGCAGGCTTTTGTGATAATGCACCGGAATATGCAGGGCATGGCAGCGCTCTTCGATTTGCGGGCGGGCACCGAATACCAGTACCAGCCGGATTTCCAGACTGTTGAGGATCGCCAGATCATGGATCAGGTGATCAAAACCGGCATCAGCGATACTTTCGCCATCAAAAGCGATAACAAATGTCGCGCCACCATGCGCATGTATGTAGGGCGCAGCAGCACGAAACCAGCTGGTTGTGGTGGTGAAATGTTGCTTAGCAGGTGTATTTTCAGTCAGTTCCATATGTGCTTTGTATCGTAGTCGCAGCAAGCTTGCCAAGTTGCGTGTAAAATTAATGGTCTATTTTGTGCAAAACTGCGAAGTTTTGCACGCGCAATAACACAGCGGAGAAAACTAATGCCTGTATATCGTTCAAAAACTTCCACCGCCGGCCGTAATATGGCTGGTGCGCGCGCGCTTTGGCGGGCAACAGGGATGAAAGATGACGATTTCAATAAACCCATTATTGCGGTTGCTAACTCTTTCACCCAGTTTGTGCCGGGCCATGTGCATTTAAAAGATATGGGCCAGCTGGTGGCGCGGGAAATCGAGGCGGCCGGCGGCGTTGCCAAAGAATTTAATACTATTGCCGTTGATGATGGTATTGCCATGGGCCATAGCGGCATGTTGTACAGCCTGCCATCACGTGAAATTATCGCGGATTCAGTTGAATATATGGTTAACGCACACTGCGCTGATGCGTTGGTGTGTATTTCCAACTGCGACAAAATCACCCCGGGCATGCTGATGGCGGCGTTGCGTCTGAATATTCCTGTGGTGTTTGTCTCCGGCGGACCAATGGAAGCTGGTAAAACCAAATTAGCTGGCAAAGACGTTAAGCTGGATCTGGTGGATGCCATGGTGCAGGCGGCCGATGACAAAGTCAGTGATGAGGATGTCGCGCAGGTTGAACGCAGTGCTTGCCCAACCTGCGGTAGCTGCTCAGGTATGTTTACCGCCAATTCGATGAATTGTCTGACCGAAGCGCTGGGTTTATCACTGCCCGGTAATGGTTCGTTACTGGCTACTCACGCTGATCGCCGTGAATTATTTCTTGAAGCTGGTCGCCGGGTTGTCGATTTGGCCAAACGTTATTACGAAAATGATGAAGCTGATGTATTGCCACGAGCGATTGCCAGCAAAGCGGCGTTTGAAAATGCCATAGCGCTTGATATCGCTATGGGCGGTTCTACCAATACTGTGTTGCATTTATTAGCGGCAGCCAATGAAGCCGAAGTCGATTTCACCATGGCCGATATTGATCGGATGTCACGGCACGTACCGAACTTATGCAAAGTTGCACCCGCGACCGCTTTGTACCACATGGAAGATGTGCATCGTGCTGGCGGCGTCATGTCGATCCTCGGTGAATTGGCCGCCGGTGGTTTATTAAATACCGATGTACCGACCGTGCACAGTAAAACGCTGGCAGATGGTCTGGCGCTATGGGATATCAAGCGCACTCAAAATGCCGCCGCCCATCACTTATTTTTAGCGGGTCCCGCCGGTATTCCGACGCAGACGGCCTTCAGTCAGGATTGCCGTTGGCCGGAACTGGATTTGGATCGTGAAAACGGCTGTATTCGTAATATTGAACATGCCTACAGTCAGGATGGTGGCCTTGCGGTGCTTTACGGCAATATTGCTGAAGAGGGCTGCATTGTTAAAACAGCCGGCGTTGACGAGTCGATTTTGCAATTTTCCGGACCGGCGCGGATTTTTGAATCTCAGGATGCTGCCGTTACGGCAATTTTGACTGAGCAGATTATTCCCGGTGATGTGGTGCTGATCCGTTACGAAGGTCCTAAAGGTGGACCGGGTATGCAGGAAATGTTGTATCCGACCAGCTATCTGAAGTCTAAAGGCATGGGTAAATCCTGCGCCTTGCTGACTGATGGCCGTTTTTCTGGCGGCACATCTGGCTTGTCGATTGGCCATGCCTCACCGGAAGCTGCTGAAGGCGGCAATATCGGTCTGGTAGAAGAAGGCGATATCATCATTATCGATATTCCTAACCGTAAAATCCGGGTCGATGTTTCTGACAAAGTGCTGGCCGAGCGGCGCATTGAAATGGATAAACGCGGTGAACTCGCGTGGCAGCCAATAGGCCGCCAACGCAAAGTCAGTTTGGCGTTGCAGGCGTATGCCGCGTTAACCACATCAGCTTCGAAAGGTGCAGTACGTAATGTTGAGCAGTTAAAACGCCGTTGATACGTTGGAAAAGCTATTAACCACAGCACAGAGGGCACAGAGTTTTTGAAGATGGACTATCCGCAGATTCGCGCTGATTAATCTGTTGCCAATACTGCGAAGCATAAAACCTCCCTTCCCCATTTGGGGGAAGGTTAGGATGAGGGCTAAAGGCTTAAGCTACAAAACCGCTAGCGAATTTCACAACTTTAATATTTTGCTTTAACAAAAATCTGTGTTCATCTGCGTAATCTGCGGATTTTTTCTCTGTGCCCTCCGTGCCTCTGTGGTTACTTAAAAATTCAAATCTGTCGTGCGTAAAGTTTCTGATAAATCTGTTCCTGATTGATCAGACTGTCGTGATCACCGTCGGCAATAATTTCGCCGCCATCAAAGACAATAATTCGATCCGCTTGCCTGACGGCGCTGAGTCGGTGAGCAATAATAATGGTGGTGCGGTCTTTTAAGTAATCTGCCAGTGCTTCGTGGAGATTAAATTCGGTGTCGCTGTCCAGCGCCGAAGTTGCTTCATCCAATACCACGACACTGGGATTGACCAGGGCCATACGGGCAATGGCCAAACGTTGACGCTGACCGCCGGAAAGTTTGACGCCATCACGACCGACCATAGTGTCGAGTTGTTGTGGCATTTGTTTGATAACCGACTCTAGCTGTGCCGTTTTAATGGCCTGCCAAACCGCGTCATCATCATAAAGCCGGCCCAACGTAATATTTTGCCGAACGGTATCGTTAAATAACGCAGGACTTTGCAACACGGTCGCGACATGCTCGCGCACTGTTTCCAGGCCAATATCTTTGACCGGCACATCATCGAAATACACCATGCCCTGATCGGCGGGATATAGCCCAAGCAAGACATTCACCAAAGTTGATTTGCCGGCACCGCTGGCGCCGACCAGCGCAATTTTTTCGCCGGCCTTAATATCCAATGACACGCCGTTGAGAATTTTTTCGTCTGGCAGATAGGAAAAATGCAGGTTTTCAACACGAATACTGCTGGCTTTGCCCGGTGTGAATGGATTGATTTTTGCGGAATAACGTTGTTCTTCTTTCATTGAAAACAGGTTGTTCAGCCGGCCCACCGCAGCTTCTGCAGCATAAAAAGCATATTGAATATTCAGGATTTCCTGCACCGGGCTCATCATGAACCACAGGTAACCAAACACGGCAAACATCTGGCCAATACTCAGATCCGAAAACACCACCATCAACATGCTGACGGCACGAAACACATCAAAACCAAACAGGAAAATCAGAAATGAAAACCGGCTGGCGGCATCACTTTTCCAGGCATAGTTTGCCGCATGGGTGCGAACATTCCGTGCATTATCAATAACGCGTTGCAAGTAATGTTTTTCGCGATTGGCGATCCGCACCTGAGCAACCGCGTCCAACGTTTCGGTCAGACTTTGCTGAAAGATTTCAAACGCGGAGTTTTCATTTTTCTTTAAGTATTTAACCCGCTTACCCACCTTCATGGTGAAATAAATCACCAGTGGATTCATAAACAAAATCAACAGTGCCAACTGCCAGTGCAGAAATAACAGGATCAGCGCCGTACCGATAATACTAAGCACAGCCACCAAAAAGCGGCTGACCGTACTGCCGATAAAGTTGTCGATGACTTCAATATCAGTCACAAAATGCGAGGCAATACTGCCGCTGCCACGACTTTCATATTCGCTGATGGCAATTCGGCCAAGCCGCTTGATTAGCTTTTGTCTAATCCGGAAGGTAATCCGTTTGGCAATCAGTGTGAAATAACGGGATTGGGCGACATTTAGCAATACGGCGGCGATGCGTAGAATCAGCGTTAACAACAAGAC
This sequence comes from Methylophaga sp., assembly GCA_035704795.1. Classification (GTDB taxonomy): domain Bacteria; phylum Pseudomonadota; class Gammaproteobacteria; order Nitrosococcales; family Methylophagaceae; genus Methylophaga. The sequence continues at coordinate 8,238 of DASSWO010000261.1, forward strand.
AGCGCCAATAAATAATGCCGG
>DASSWO010000269.1:0-4574 GCA_035704795.1 Methylophaga sp.
TCCGGCATTTACCGGCCGGCGGATAATACATTTCCGGTTCGTCACTCAGTGAGCTGTAATAACGATCATTATTCATAACACTGTAAGCAGCACAGCCTGAAAATACTGAAAACATTAGACTGACCAATAAAATTTTTAACAGCCGCATAAAAAAGTCTCTTGTTAAGTTATTAACCCTAACGTATCACTAAGTGCAGGGCAAAGAAATCACTATTTATGGCACTCTATTATCAATTTATCCGCCAATAGTCTTATCAAAGGAACAACTATGTATAAACTGATTTTGAGTTTGGCTTTCATGTTACTGACTGCCTGTACAAGTGCGCCTCAAGGCATTACCCCTGTAGATAATTTTGCTTTAGAACGCTACCTCGGTGAATGGCATGAAATTGCCCGATTGGATCATAGTTTTGAACGCGGCTTAACAAAAGTCACTGCTGAATATAGCCTGCGCGACGACGGCGGCATTAACGTCATAAACCGGGGTTTTAATGCCGAAGAACAAGAATGGCAAATTGCTGACGGTAAAGCCTTTTTTGTTGATAATCCGGAAATTGGCCATTTGAAAGTATCATTTTTCGGGCCTTTTTATGGTGCCTATGTCATTTTTGAATTGGACAAAACAGACTATCAATATGCTTATATTGCTGGGCCCAATCGAGATTACTTATGGCTATTGGCACGCCAGCCGAGTCTTAGCAATGCCCAAAAACAAGACTTTGTTGCCAGCGCCAGGACGCATGGCTTTGCTACCGATGAGCTGATCTGGCTGGACGAACCACCTAAATAGATTTACGTGTTGATGGGTAATTTTTTGCAGCTTGACGATCGATCGCAACAAATGCCAACAAGTTTGCAGCCGTTCCCAGCACCAGACCATCAATATTTAATGGCCCGCCCAGTAACGTATTCCAGATAATGGCCACGCTGATACCGGCTATGGCACCAGCGACAAATCGGCGCTGACTGACGTAAAAACCCAGTACAGCCATACACAAAGGCACCAGTACTGTGGGCGCCCAGAAGTTATAGGCATAAATCAAAATATCAATAACACTATCAATCGACAGAGCAAAAATTACAGACAACACGCCCACCAGCAACGTCACCCATTGGGTCAGGCGTAATTCCGCTTTAACGGATAAAGGTGTTTTACGAAGCGGCGCGACGATATCGTTGCTGAAAGCGATAGAAGCCGAGTTCAAAAACGAATCCGCCGACGACATGATAATCGACACAATGGCAGCGGCAACAATGCCCTGATAAATTGGCGGTACCGCTTCCTGGATCACATAAGGCATAGCCAGATTGGCATCTAAATCCGGCTGCATCGCCAGTGCTACCAGACCAATAAGACCAGTGACGGCAAAAAAGGGAATTGAAAATAAGCCGCTAAACAAAGAACCAAACGATACATCTTTACTGGATTTACCAATAAGCAAACGCTGCAAATACGGCGGCACCAACGTTTCACCAAGCATGAACGTCAAAAACAAAGATAGCAGCGCCAAAATGGCCAATGGCTCAGAGGGTAAGCTTAGATGAGCTGCGGGTACCTGTTCGGTCAGAGCCTGCCAGCCACCGACATACTGCAGGCCATAGTACAGCGTCATTGGAATACCCACCGCCAGGACAATAAACTGCATCACATCGGTCCAGACAACCGCCCGCATTCCGCCAACCGTTGAATAGGCAATAACAATGCCGCAGCCGATCAAAATACCCCAGACTTTATCAACACCCAGGAACAGGTTAAATACATACCCCATCGCACCAACCTGAGCGCCCAGAATGCCGGCACATAAAGCGATAGCAAAAACGCCACTGAATAAACGCGCACCCTGACCATAATGCTGAGCCATGATATCGCCAACCGAAATTGCCTGTGGATATTGACTCATCTTGGGTGCGATATATCGGGCGACCAGAATTTCCTTAATACTGAATCCCCATAAAGCAACAATATTACTGACACCGATAAGGAATACTTTTTCGGCATTGCCCATCGAAAAACCGCCGCCGATAAACGATGCTGACAAAGTCGCAAAGATCACCAGCATGCCAAAGGATTTGCCGGCCAGGGCAAAATCCTGCATGCCTTTCATGCCGCGTCCAGCCCATAAACCAATCAGCAAAACTGCTATCAGATAGACGATAACAATAATTTTTTCCATGACACAGCATCCACTCAATATTTACTAAGCGAAGCTTACGTGTTTCGCGGCTATGAGAAAACCCGCTGATAGAAATGTTTAGGGAAGCACTTTAGGATTGACTATCCCAAAGTTTTAAACTCAGACTTTAATATTAATGACATTACCGCTATTAGCCGTCGCTGCTGGCACACTATTCAGCATTTCGACAAGCATTGTACCCTGTGTCGCCATTTGTTCATTGACTAATTTAAGCATTTGAATTTGCTGTTGCTCAGCAATTTGCTGCTGATTAAGGGCGCTGGCCAATTGCATGATGCTGATGCTATTCATCTGCGATACCTACTTCAATACTTTGTCAGCTACTTGCTCGACAATAAAACCCAGATGTTGCCTGACGGCATTGCGCGGCATAATATTTTGCTCAGCGATTTCTGCCGCCGATAGTCCAGTAGCCCAGTGCAGCCTGGCAATATCCCGGTTGTCGCTGGTGAGGCTGTTAATGACTTCTGCCGTCATTTGATCCTCAATAAAGCTACTATCCTGCTCTGCTTCGGCAACCGGTTGTAATAAGGGTTGCCGATCTTGCTGTCCCCAGCGTTCTAATAATAACCCGGCCCGGGAAATCCGCTCGCGGCGAGCTTCTTGCAGATTAGACATACGCAGTTTTGCTGCATTGCGATTCAGTTTTTTGCCCATCGTCCGCCGCCTCTTATCCACATAAACACGGGTGGCTGTATCGTAACCTGCTGTTACAACCACGTACTGCAGTTTACTTAATCACCACCTAAATGACGATCAAGGAATTGTTTTACCAACTTGCGTGCATCCGCATTACTACCGATTAAAGTACCGGCCAGTACTGTCAGCGTAAGAGTGCGCCCCGGATGTCTGATAATCCAGTCGCGAATAGCTGGATCCACTGATTGTTGCAGGGTGAATTCCAGCAGTGTTAGTTTTTCTTGAAGTGAATCGCTGCCGGCTAGTGACGGTTTGTTTTTTTCCTGCATCACAAACAATTTAGCCGTAAGCAAAGCCAGTAATGCCAATATCAGAAAAGCGACCGCTGTTAGCAATGCAGCGATATCTGACAGAAAGTATAGACTTAGATGCTGATATAAAGCGATACCAGCAAAAACCAGTGCCAACAAAGCAAACAGCACCGCGATTACAACCGCGATGCTGTTGACCTTAATACGAGAAAATATACTCATTAACGGTGCCACACTTGCATATTGGCTTTCCTTTATCGGTCCAGGACTTTGCCTAGAACCAAACCGATGCCAAAGGCGATGGCTACACTGGATAATGGATGCGCTTCTACTTCGCTTTGCACCCGGCCATACGAATCTTTGGCTTGTTGCTGAACTTTATCAGCAGCATTTCTTACCCGCGCCTGACCTTCTTCAGCATAAGCTGCAGACATATCTTTCAGCGTTTTGGTCAAACTGGCAAAATCTTCACGCAAGGCACTCAATTGGGCTTGTAATTCTTCATTACTGGCTTGTGTCGCCATAAAACTATCTCCTTAATGTGTCGTCCGGTAGTGACATCATAGCTCTTACCCGGACAGCGTTACAGATGAATGTGACAAAGCGATTAATATTCAGTTGACTCTTCGATTTCGTCACCGGCTTCTTCTAGTGCGTCAGCTGACTCTTCGATAGATTCATCAAGTTGCTCACCTGCTTCTTCAGCAGGACCTTGCTCATCACAAGCACTCACCATACCAAGACTACCAATAACAAAGGCTAATAACAAAGCACGGCTTAGCATTCTGAAAAAAACATTGTCAGTGTGCATAAGTTTCCTCCTAGATTAAAGGGCATGTCACAGAGTTGTGACATGTAAACAGGTGGCATATTTTTTTAACCAACCAGCGTATAACTTACCTTAACGGTAAAATAAAGTGCGTGCCTTAACGCACGTTAAAGACATAATGACGAGAGTAATTGCTTAATTTAAAGCTGAGTTTACTCAAAAAAAGGAGTCATTATGTTTAGTTGGGCATTAACATTTTTAATCATAGGTCTGATTGCCGGTGTTCTGGGTTTAAGCGGTATTGCCGGTACGGCCACCAACATTGCCTGGATTTTATTTGTCGTTGGCATCGTTCTGGCCCTGATATTCTTTATTACGGGCCGCCGGCCACCGATGTAATTTTTACATTATTGTCAGTCAAAATTAAGGCATGATCTGTATACAGATCATGCCTTTTTTGTTTTCATACTTTTCATAAAAATGTTGACGAGCTTAAATGCCGCTGTATATTCTCAAAAAACTTTTTATCTTAGGAAAAAATATGAGCGGGACTGGTCAAGGTTTTATTGTCCATCAGTTTGCGCGCTTTGCTGAGCTAACCGACCACGAACAACAATTATTGAGTCGACTTGAACAAGATCCCACGTCTTATAATGCCGA
>DASSWO010000030.1:0-4704 GCA_035704795.1 Methylophaga sp.
CAAAGCGTACCCGCAAATATCAACCAAACTTTGGCCGAATTACGTGAAGCCATTGATGGCTTGTCACCCAATTCACCGGCATATCAGAAGTTGAACAGCACGCTGCAAAGTCTGGAAAAACTCATCCGGGATTTGCAACCAATTGCTCGTACGCTCAGCGAACAACCTAATGCACTGATTTTTAATGCCGCACCGGCCAACGATCCTGTGCCGCCAGCGGCCAAACCCTAACAGCAGGTGTGTTTTTGATGAATATAAAAACCTATTTTGCAGCGTTATTTATAGGGCTGCTAAGCAGCTGCGCCAAACAGCCGGTTGAAAACCACCGTTATTTTTTGCCAGAAGCTCAATTAACACAGCGTATCAGCAAACCCTCTGCTGAGATGTTGCAAATCAGTGATGTGCGTCTGGCGGATTTTCTTACGGGAGGTGGCCTGGTTCTGCAACTCGACGATATAACACTTAATCAGGCCAAAAATCATCTATGGGCTGATGATCTCCGCCAGCAAATTAACCGGGCATTGCGTGACCGCCTGAATCAACGTCAGCAACCTTTTACCGTGGTTGGCCCACAAACGGCCGCAGATTTACGTTTATCGTTGATCATTGATGCCTTTCATGGTCGCCATGACGGGCTGGCAATCACCAGCGGTCAATGGCAACTGCATAATGCCGAAGGCGAACTGCTCAAATTAAAAAACTTTCATCTGCAAACCAAACTTCAACAGCCCGGTTATCCGGCGATGGTCCGCGCATTGGGTGATAATCTCGATGATTTAGCCACTGCCTTAGCTGCAATGCTCAGTGAAAAACCCTAAAAAAAGTCCGTTACGGGCCTTTTTTAGGGTTTAAATAACTGCCTACTTAATCCAAATCTGCTTGGCATTAACAAATTCTTTGATGCCATGCGGGCCCAGTTCACGGCCATAACCAGAACCTTTGATGCCCCCACTCGGCAATCGCGGATCGGTTTTAACTATACCGTTTATCGCCACCTGGCCTGATTCTATCTGCATAGCCAAACGCTTCGCCAAATCAGCATTCTCTGTCCAAACCCCAGCACCGAGACCATATTCGGTGTCATTGGCCATTTCTAAAGCATGGTCTACATCATCAGCCTTGATAATGACCATGATCGGTCCAAAAGTTTCTTCACGAAATGCGCACATGGTTGGCGTGACAGCGGTTAGTAATGTCACCGGATAGAAAAAACCATCAGCTTCCGGCAAATTCCCCCCCATCAAACAGTTGGCACCCGCGGCTACGGTATCCTCCACTTGACGATGCAAATTCAACTGTAAATCTTCACGGGCGATCGGGCCGATATCGGTATTGGCTTGCAGCGGATCACCGAGCTGCAATTTACTGAGTCGCTGTTTAACCAATTCAACAAACCGATCGTGAACATCTGCTTCGACAATGACGCGTTTGGCAGCAATACAGGACTGGCCGGCATTGATGATCCGCGATAAACAGATCACATCCGCCGCCAGTTCCAAATTGGCGTCATTCAGAACCAAAACCGGATCCGAGCCGCCAAGTTCTAGGACACAAGGTTTAACTTCACTGCCCGCCATCTCAGCAACTTTTTTGCCGGCCCCGCTGGAACCGGTAAATGACACCGCAGCAATCCGCGAATCACGAATCGCCAATTCCACTTCTGGTGTATCGATTGGCAGATTGACCATAATATTGTCGGGTGCACCGGCTTTTAAAAAGGCATTGGCAATGGCCTGCGCTGATCGGGGTACATGTGGATCATGCTTCATAACACAGGTATTACCGGCCATCAGCGCCGGTGCCAAGTAACGAAATGCCAACCATAAGGGCGCATTCCACGGCAAAATACCCAGCAACGTCCCCAGCGGCTGATAGGTGACAAAACTGAGGCTGGCATCCGATGGTAAGGTTTCATCGGCAAGATAAGCCTCAGCATGATCGGCATAATATTCGGCGCAATTGGCGGCCTTTTCGACTTCCGGCACACCCTCCTTAATCGGTTTGCCCATTTCCAACGCCATCAGTTCGGCAATGTCATGTTTTTCGGCGCGCAGTTGTCTGGCAACAGCCTTCAGCACCTCGGCGCGCTGGGCAAAACTTTTAGCACGCCAATCGGCAAAAGCCTCGGTCGCTTCACCGATGCGTGCATACATTTCATTTTTATCCAGCGATGGGAAAGGTTCGAGTGGTTGCCCTGTATATGGGTTAGTTGCTGTCAGCATAATGTCCTCAGGAAGATTGTTTAGCGGTGGTTTTTTTATCGTCTTTGCTGGTCTCGTTTTGCCGTGCGTTGTCCAGACTCAGCAGTTTTTTGCTGTTGCTGGATGGCTTAACAATAAAATCCCTGTCCATAGTGAAAAACGATTCACAGCCATCTTCGGTGATATGGATAGTGTCAGAAATACCGCAGGTTTTATCACCATCGACACCCCACATCCACGGAATAATATGAAAGGTCATGCCCGGTTTCAGTACCGCGGATTCGCCTTGTTTGAGACTGACGATATAGCCTTCGTCCCAACTGGGCGGGAAAGCAATACCGATGGAATAACCTGAGCGGGTGACCAGGCGCGCGCCAATATCATTTTTGGTAATGATATTACGGATCATATTGTCGGCATCCGATACCGTCATGCCCGGCTGAAATTTGCTATGCACTGCATCCAGTGCCATTTTCATGATTTCTTGTGCTTTATACATTGACGGGCTGAGTTTACCGAGCACGACAGTGCGCATCATCGCCGTGTGATAACGCCGGTAACAGCCACCGACTTCCAAAAATACATGCTCATCGGGCTGGACCGTTCGACCTTCCCAGGTAGCATGACCAATCATCGTTCGAGGTCCGGAGGTCACATAAGGCATCACCGCCGGTGGTTCTCCGCCCGCTTTAAACATAGCCGAACTAATTGCCGCACCAATTTCGTTTTCAGTGACACCGGCTTCGGTTGCTTCAATCCCGGCCTGCATACCTGCTTCAGTGGCTCTTGCCGCATTTTGCATTAAGGCAATTTCCATCGGTGATTTACAGACCCTGCCTTCTTCGACAATGCCAAAACAATCCAGCAATTTGCCATCGGTCAGTGTCGTATGAATGCAATCCTGATGATAAGCCGGAAAGAAATAGCTGTTGCGTTCATAGCCGATGCGTTTTTTATCGAGACCAAATTCACGTAAAGCATCAACCAGCATCTGGATGGCATCACCGGTATCGGGATACGGCCGGGTAATGTCCACCCAGGTCCGCGCCGTAACATTGGATTCTTCCAGTTTACGGGTGATCATAAATGGCTCGTCTTCGAGCGGCACTACCAGCGCCTGAAAGAACGAATACCCCGTGGTCTGATAATCAGTCAGATACATGATGTTTTCCGGATCGGAAATCACCACCGCATCCATACATCGCTCGTCGATCCGCTCACGCAGTTCGCGTAACCGTCGTTCATATTCCTCAAACGGGAACGTCATATCATCGCGATGTTTCATGCCGCCTCCCGCATCATCACGTTATCAGTGGCTTTAATCAGGATTTGCAGCCCTTCTTCCAAATCGGCTTTTGGCGTGGTCAATGGCGGGATCAGTTTTACCACCCGGCCACCGGTACCGCAGCTGGCAATCATCAATCCAGATTCAAAACATTGGCTGACAATTTCTTTGGCCCGCTCACCATTGCCGACATCAAGGCCCAGAATCATGCCTTTGCCGGTCAGATTAACCAGTGGATGCCGTTCTACCAGTGGCTGCAGGCTCTCGGTCATCATGACGCCATGGGCCTTAACGGTTTGCATCAGCTCATCGTCATCAAAATAGGTCAGCGCCTGATCACCGGCGATAAACGAAATATCCTGGCCACGGAAAGTGCCGGTATGCTCGCCCGGTGACCATTTATCATCATACTCAGGCCTAACCAGATTCATGGCCATCGGCGTACCAAGGCCGCCGATGCCTTTGGCGAGGCAGATAATATCGGGATCCAGATCCAAATCATCAAAGCTGAAAAACGAACCGGTACGACCAACACCGACCTGAATATCATCAATAATCAGCAAAGCACCAACTTGTTTAGCCAGTTCAGCCAGCGCCTGCAGCCAATCTTTATCAGCGACCTTGACACCGCCTTCGGCCTGAATGGTTTCCAGCAAAAAAGCGGCCGGTGGCGCAATACCACTGGATGAGTCGGCATAAATAGCACGCAATTGTTCGATGCTCTGCATGCCGCAACCCAGTTCACAACCAGGACATAATGAATCACAACCAAATGGGAAATGTTTTACGTGATTTAACGGCACGCCGGCAGCATTACGAAAATATTGATTGGCCGTAGCACTGAGCGCCCCCAGCGTCATGCCATGAAAGCCATGGCTGAAAGCGACAATATCCTGCCGGCCTGTCACCCGACGGGCCAGTTTCATAGCGGCTTCCACAGCATTGGTACCGGTCGGGCCCATAAATTGCATTTTGTGCGGCATATTACGCGGCTCAAGAATGGTCTGCGTAAAGTGCTCCATATATTGCCGCTTGGCAGTGGTATGCATATCGAGACTATGGGTGACGCCATTGGATTGAATATAGGCAATCACCGCTTCGGTCATCCGCTGATTGTTGTGGCCGAAATTCAGCACACCGGCACCGGCAAAAAAGTCGATATATTCACGACCATTTTCGTCTGTCTGCCGGGCATTCAACGCCTTATCAAACACTACC
>DASSWO010000036.1:0-11518 GCA_035704795.1 Methylophaga sp.
AGATTCCAGTGCTGAACATCTGGTGCAGTTTGCCTTGATGGGTTCGGTTTTGGCGGAATTGGTTGATGGTAAAAAACAACCGACAGTCGGCTTGCTGAATATTGGCGCTGAAGAAATTAAAGGCAGCGAACGTGTTAAAGAAGCTGCCCGCCTGTTAGGTCATACCGATTTAAATTATGTTGGCTTTGTCGAAGGCGATGGCCTTTATAAAGGCGAAGTGGATGTATTGGTTTGTGATGGTTTTGTCGGCAATGTCTTGCTGAAAGCCAGTGAGGGCGTCGCGCATATGATTCGTCATTACCTGCGTAACTCTTTCAAACGCAACCTGTTTACCAAATTGGCAGCATTAATTGCTTATCCGGTATTGAGTCATTTTCGTAAAGAGTTGGATCCACGCGCATACAACGGTGCCAATTTTATTGGTTTGCAAGGCATTGTTATTAAAAGCCATGGCGGTGCTGACAGTTTCGCCTTTGCTAATGCCATTAATATTGCCGTGGTGGAAGCCCGTAAGGATATCCCCAGCAATATCAGTAAACATTTAGAAACACTACAAGAAGGGCAAGTGCTGTGATCCACTCGCGCATCATCGGCACTGGTAGCTATTTACCTGAAAAAGCGCTCAGTAATACCGATTTGGAAAAAATGGTCGACACCAGTGACCAATGGATCCGTGAACGTACCGGCATTATTAAGCGCCATATTGCCGCTGCAGATGAAACCACGACAGATTTGGCTTATAACGCTGCGGTTAATGCCATTGATGCCGCCGGTATCAGCAATCAGGATATTGACCTGATTATTGTCGCGACCAGCACACCGACCCGCATTTTCCCCAGTACAGCGTCATTGGTACAGGACAAACTCGGTATTCATGGCTGCCCGGCCTTTGATATTCAGGCGGTTTGTACCGGTTTTGTTTATGCATTGACGGTTGCCGATAAATTTATTAAATCCGGCAGTGCTAAAAATGTGTTGGTTATCGGCGCCGAAATATTTTCACGGATCGTTGATTGGACCGATCGCAATACCTGCGTATTGTTTGGTGACGGTGCCGGCGCGGTTGTTCTGCAAGCCTCAGAAACACCGGGCATTTTATCGACACACATTCATTGTGATGGCAGTTTTAACAGCTTGTTACAAGTGCCGACGGGTCCGGGTTCGGTGGTCAGTGATATTCCCGCTGTTGTTGATATGCAGGGCAATGAAGTGTTTAAAATTGCTGTCAAAACCCTCAGTCAGATCGTCGATGAAACGCTTGAAGCCAATAATTTAGAAAAACATGATATTGACTGGCTGGTGCCGCATCAGGCCAATATCCGCATTATTGCCGCCACTGCGCGTAAATTAAATATGTCGATGGATAAAGTCGTGGTCACCGTCGATGAACATGGCAACACCTCTGCTGCGTCGATCCCACTGGCACTTGATACAGCCGTTCGTGATGGACGAATTCAGCGCGGTGAAAAATTGCTGTTAGAAGCCTTTGGCGGCGGTTTCACCTGGGGTTCGGCGCTCATTCAGTATTAATGGATTTTGGGATTTAACCATGCAAGCTGCTTTTGTATTTCCGGGTCAAGGTTCGCAATCAATCGGTATGTTGGCTGATTTAGCGGCTGAATTTCCAATTGTTGAACAAACGTTTGCCGAAGCTTCAGAAGTCCTGGGTTATGACTTATGGCAACTGGTGCAAAACGGACCTGAAGCTGATTTAAACCAAACCGACAAAACTCAACCAGCGATGTTGGCTGCCGGCATTGCTGTATGGCGGGTCTGGCAAAGCCAGAATGAATTCCAACCTACCTTTTTGGCAGGCCACAGTCTTGGCGAATATAGTGCGTTGGTTGCTGCTGGTGCTATTGATTTTAAAGATGCGATTAAGTTAGTTGCTAAACGCGGGGAACTAATGCAGCAGGCTGTCCCGGCCGGTGAAGGCGCAATGGCGGCCATTCTCGGTCTTGAAGATGCGCAGGTCGTCGATATTTGCCAACAAGCCAGTATTCATGGTGTTGTTGAGGCTGTTAATTTTAATTCGCCAGGTCAGGTGGTGATCGCCGGCGCAGCATCTGCCGTCAATCAAGCCATTGATTTGGCCACAGCAGCAGGTGCTAAACGTGCTTTATTACTGCCTGTCAGTGTGCCATCACATTGTGCGTTAATGCAGCCGGCTGCTGAACAATTAGCATCAGAGCTTGCTAAAACCCGCATTCAGGCACCACATATTCCTGTTATTCATAATGCCAGCGTGACCAGCAGCAATAATGCGGATGATATCCGTGAGGTGTTGGCCAAACAGTTATATAACCCAGTTCGCTGGGTAGAAACAGTGGCATATTTGGCAGAACAGGGCGTTGATACGCTGATTGAGTGTGGTCCCGGTAAAGTATTGGCGGGTCTGACCAAGCGGATTGATAAATCGCTCAATGCGCAGCCATTATTTGATGTCGCCAGTTTAGAAAAAACCAAGCAGTTAGCAGGAGAAAATGCATGAGTTTACAAGGCAAAACCGCGCTGGTCACAGGCGCGACCCGTGGCATCGGTAAAGCGATTGCTTTAAGTCTGGGCGAGCAGGGCGCAACCGTCATTGGTACCGCTACCTCAGAAAACGGTGCGGCGACCATTTCTGCATTTTTGCAAGAAGCCGGAATCAACGGTAAAGGCGTCGTGCTGAATGTCACTGATGCCGATGCTATTGAAGCCGTTATCAGCAGTATTGAAAATGAATTTGCCGCGCCGGACATTCTGGTTAATAACGCCGGTATTACCCGCGATAATTTGCTGATGCGCATGAAAGATGAAGAGTGGGATGACATCATCAACACCAATCTGACGCCGATTTTTAAACTCAGTAAACGTTGCGTTCGTGCAATGACCAAAGCGCGCTGGGGCCGTATTATCAATATCACTTCAGTTGTGGGTGTGATGGGCAATGCTGGTCAGAGTAATTATGCGGCTGCTAAAGCCGGTGTGATTGGTTTCAGTAAATCATTGGCCCGTGAAGTTGGTACCCGTGGTATTACCGTTAATAGTGTGGCACCGGGCTTTATTGACACTGATATGACTAAAGATTTGCCGGAAGCGCATAAAACTGCTTTGCTGGAAAATGTACCGGTAAAACGCCTCGGTGAAGCTGAAGAAATTGCCGCCGCCGTTAGTTTTCTGGCCAGCCCGCTGGCGGGTTATATCACCGGCGAAACCTTGCATGTTAATGGCGGCATGTATATGAATTAAGCGCCTGAGCTAATAATGGCTTAGGTTTTTGAATGCAGTAATCAAGCGGTAAAATGGTTTTGGCTTGTCTCTGCTGTGTGCGCACTATAAAATGCCTGCACGTTGTTTGTACTTAACCACCAAAGGAAATTTTAGTTATGAGTGATATCGAAGCTCGCGTTAAAGAAATCGTTGTCGAACAACTCGGCGTTAATGCAGATGAAGTTACTGCGGATGCCTCTTTCATCGATGACCTGGGCGCAGACTCACTGGACACCGTTGAGCTGGTTATGGCTCTGGAAGAAGCTTTCGAATGTGAAATCCCAGACGAAGAAGCTGAGAAAATCACCACTGTTAAAGAAGCTGTTGCCTACATTAACTCTGTTCAGTCTTAATCGGTTTCAACGCTTCACAATAGCCGTCTAGTGTGCCCGGCATGCTAGGCGGCTATGTTATATCTGAACAAAGATTTGCATGAGGAAAGCAAATGTCTAAAAGACGTGTCGTCGTGACCGGCCTTGGTGCGGTCACTCCTGTTGGCCTGTCGGTTGCCGAAAGCTGGACCAATATTGTCGCCGGAAAGAGCGGTGTCAATCCTATTACGTCTTTTGATGTTACTGATTTTTCAGTGCGTTTTGGCGCCAGCGTCAAAGGCTTTGATGTGGAAACAGTTATTTCCCGTAAAGATGCCAAAAAAATGGATACCTTTATCCACTATGGCATTGCTGCTGCGGTAGAAGCTATCAAAGATGCTGGCCTTGAAGTGACTGATGAAAATGCTGAACGTATCGGTGTTGCCATCGGTTCGGGTATCGGTGGTCTACCAGGTATAGAAGCTGGTTATGACAATTTTTTAAACGGCGGCCCCCGGAAAATTTCACCTTTCTTCGTGCCCAGCAATATTATTAATATGATTTCGGGCAATCTGTCGATCATGTATGGCATGAAAGGGCCTAATACCGCCATTGTCACCGCTTGCTCTACTGGTACACATTGTATTTCATCGGCTGGCCGCATGATTCAATATGGTGAAGCGGATGTCATGATTGCCGGTGGCGCTGAAATGGCGACTTCCCCCACCGGATTAGGTGGTTTTGCTGCTGCTCGTGCCTTATCAACCCGCAATGATGATCCACAAAGCGCCAGCCGTCCCTGGGATAAAGATCGTGATGGTTTTGTGCTCGGTGACGGTGCCGGGGTATTGGTACTGGAAGAATATGAACATGCCGTCAAACGCGGTGCAACCATTTACGCGGAACTCGCTGGCAGCGGCATGAGCAGTGATGCTTATCATATGACCATGCCATCACAAGGCGGGGAAGGCGCGGCACGTTGCATGAAAAATGCGATGAAAGACGCATCTTTAAATGCTGATGAAATTGATTATATTAATGCCCATGGCACCTCAACACCGGCAGGTGATATCGCTGAAACCATGGCGATCAAAGCCGCCTTAGGTGATGCTGCACAATCAGTTGCTGTCAGCTCAACCAAATCGATGATTGGCCATTTGTTGGGTGCAGCCGGTGGTGTTGAAGCAGTTTTCAGCGTGTTATCGATTCGTGATCAAGTGGCCCCGCCGACCATAAATCTGGATAATCCTGATGAAGGTTGTGATTTGGATTATGTGCCGAATAATGCCCGCCAGATGCCGATTAAGGTAGCAATGTCCAATTCTTTTGGTTTTGGCGGCACCAACGGTACCGTTATTTTCCGCAAACTCAGCTAAGCTTCGTTTTAATGATTCTGATTAACGGCCTGCCCGAAGACAGAATCGATGCACGGGATCGCGGTCTGCAATATGGCGATGGTTTATTTGAAACCATCGCCTTTCGTCAAAATCATCTTGAATTATTGGATGCCCACTTAGCGCGTTTACAGCTTGGCTGCAAGCGACTAAAGCTGTCTGTTACGTCGTCAGATATCTGCTTAATCAAAACTGAACTACAGCAGATAACTAGCGCACTGCAAAATGACGCCGTAATCAAAATCGTGCTGACCCGCGGCGTTGGTGGTCGCGGTTATCAATATGCTGAAAACATCCCGTTAACGCGCATTATCAGCAGTCATCCTATGCCTGAATACCCGCCGAGCCACCAGCAAGGTGTTGATATCCGCATCTGTGAACAGCGATTAGCCATCAATCCACAACTTGCCGGTATCAAACATTTGAATCGTCTGGAGCAGGTGCTTGCCCGCAATGAATGGCGTGACAGTCGTATAGCCGAGGGGTTGATGTTAGATACCTCGGCGCGTTTGGTTGAGGGCACCATGAGTAATATTCTGCTATTCAAAAACGATGAATTGTTTACCCCTGATTTAACTCAATGCGGGATTGATGGCGTAATGCGCAACCTGTTATTAGCTTATGCTCGTCAACAAGACTGGTCGGTATATGAAACACAGTTAACATTAGACGATTTGCTAACAGCCGATGAATGCCTGTTGTGTAATAGCGTGATTGGCGTCTGGCCGATCAAACACATTATCGGTCAGGATCGGCAATGGCCACATGGTCCGATAACCCAAAAATTGCAGCAATGGCTGTCACAAGCAATAATGCACGCATGAAAATTTCTGTTACCGTTAAGTTACTGGTGTTGTTATTTTTGCTGGGCCTGCCGTTGTTATATGTCTGGACAGAATATCAACGCTTTTTAAATACGCCCATCACGCTTCCTGCTGATCAAACGATTTTTGTCGTGGAGCCCGGCGATAATCTTAGTCGTATCAGTCAGCGCCTTTACCAACAAGGTCTGAGCCCGACGCCAAGTTTATATCTGGATTTATATGGTCGCTATCAGGGCACCGCATCACAAATAAAAGCGGGTGAATATGAAATTACGACTGGTACAACGCTGCCAGAACTATTGCAGCAGTTTGTTGATGGCAAAGTGGTGCAGTACAGCCTGACTATTATTGAAGGCATGACTGCCCAACAACTATTGGCAAAACTACGTCAGCATCCGAAAATTGTTGCCACCGATGATGAACTCGATTTATCTGAAGTAATATCTGCCCTGGAGTTGCCAGAAGAGCATGCAGAAGGCTGGTTTTTGCCAGAAACCTATAAATTTCCGGCTGGAACCACTGATATTCAATTTTTACGCCGTGCTTATCAGAATATGCAGGCTGTATTGGAAAAAGCCTGGGCTAATCGTGCTGAGGATTTGCCTTATGAAGATCCATATGATGCGCTGATTATGGCGTCTATCATTGAAAAAGAAACCGGTATTCCCGAAGAGCGTGATGAGATTGCCGGGGTATTTGTTCGCCGTTTACAAAAAGGCATGCGTCTGCAAACTGATCCCACGGTCATTTATGGAATGGGGGATACTTATGATGGCAATATCAGTCGCAAAGATTTGCGCACTGATACACCCTATAACACCTATACCCGTCATGGATTACCGCCATCACCGATTTGTCTGCCGAGTAAAGAAGCTATTCATGCTGCGCTGCATCCGCAAGATGGCGATTATCTTTATTTTGTGGCAACTGGCGAAGACGGTCGTCATAAATTTTCTACCAATTACCGCGATCACCAACAAGCGGTACGCAAGTACCAGTTAAATCAATGAGTGGTAAATTTATAAGCTTGGAAGGCATTGAAGGCGCTGGTAAATCTACGCAACTAGCGTTTATTGCCGATTACCTACGTGCCAAGGGTATTGAAGTTCTGGTTAGCCGGGAGCCGGGCGGTACCCAGTTGGGCGAACAAATCCGCGAATTATTGCTGACACCACGCGATGAAAAAATGGTCAATGATGCGGAATTATTGTTGATGTTTGCTGCGCGGGTACAACATATCCAACAAAAAATTCTGCCGGCACTCGGCAGAGGTCAATGGGTGGTGTCAGACCGTTTTGTCGATGCTACTTTTGCTTATCAGGGTGGTGGGCGTCAGATTAGCCATGCACGTATTGAATCATTGGCTAACTGGAGCTTACAGGGCGTAACCACCAACTTAACGTTTTTGTTTGATCTGCCCGTTGAATTGGGTCTGGATCGGGTTGGCCGTCGGGGTAATGCCAAAGATCGTTTTGAACAGGAAAAAAATAGTTTTTTTGACCAGGTCCGCCAACGTTATTTACAGGTCGCTGAAGCGGAACCTGAGCGGGTCAAAATCATTGATGCCGCGCAATCTGTTGATAATATTCAACAACAATTAACGGGCTACTTGAATCAACTGTTAGCAGAAACCGCATGACAGCTTATCCGTGGCATCAGCCGTTGTGGCAGCAGTTTGTTCATGTTTGGCAACAGCAACGTTTAGCCCACGCTATTTTAATGACCGGTGCAAAAGGTCTGGCCAAAACCGAACTGGCACTGACTATGGCGAAATTCACTTTATGTCTGGCGCCTGCAGCCTCTGCAGCTTGTGGTCAGTGCCATAGTTGTGAATTGTTTGCAGCCGATGCCCATCCGGATCACCTTTTGATTGAACCTGAAGAAGCCGGCAAAACCATCAAGATTGACCAGATCCGGGCTTTAAAAGATAAACAATCACTGACGGCGAATATCTCTGCCTGGAAAACAGTTGTCATTCATCCCGCCCATAAAATGACTACAAACGCCAGCAACAGCTTGTTGAAATTACTGGAAGAACCACAGGCGCAAACCTTATTGATCCTGGTGAGTAGTCAGCCACAACAATTGCCAGTCACCATTCGCAGCCGCTGTCAGTTATGGCCGATGTTATCCCCAGAGCCTGCACAAACTGAAAGTTGGTTAAAAGAGCAGGGTATCAAGATCAGTGAGCAACAATTGCTAAAACTGACACCGCTTGCCAAAGGGGCACCATTGATGCTGCAACAGATGCTGGAAAGTCGCCTCGACTTGCTGGTTGAACAATTGCAATCAGATATGCAGCAGTTAATACAAGGTAATGCAAACCCGATGCAAATGCAGGTGAACTGGCAGCAAA
Source organism: Methylophaga sp. (assembly GCA_035704795.1). Taxonomy (GTDB): domain Bacteria; phylum Pseudomonadota; class Gammaproteobacteria; order Nitrosococcales; family Methylophagaceae; genus Methylophaga. Next base: position 8,138 of record DASSWO010000036.1, read on the forward strand.
ATGAACTGCTGACAGTAATGCATATTCTGCAATATGACGTGAAAAATCGACTGATAAAACAACCAGAAGCAGCGGAAGCAGACATACTATGGCAGATATTAGATTGCATACAAGTAACAATAAAGCTAGTATCTTCTTCTAATAACTACAACAAGACCTTGTTAATTGAAGATTTTATGGTTTCCGTAATGCGGATTTGTGGTTCCGGTCAAACAGTTAAAGCAGCGCTGAGTCGAGTTACCCTATGAGCATGAATCCTCGCAAAGGCATACTTTCTCTAAAAATCAGTGATCAGAATATGCTGTATCACTCATATATGCCGTTTTTGAAAAATGGCGGGTTGTTTATTCCCACCAATAAAGAATATCAGATGGGTGAAGAAGTATTTATCCTGCTCAGCCTGATGGACGAACCTGAAAAAATCCCGGTTGCCGGAAACATTACCTGGGTCACGCCTACGGGCGCTCAGGGTAATCAAGCCGCCGGTATTGGTGTTCATTTTAGTGACATCGATGGCAGCGCTTCACTGGTGCGCGGCAAGATCGAAAACTATCTGGTCGATAAACTTAAATCCGATAAAGCCACTTATACAATGTAGCTTTTGCTGCATCTCCCAAATTATGTATATAGATTCCCATTGTCATTTAAATATGCTGGCAGATCAGCCCGGCGGTATTGCCGCTATGGTTGATGAAGCTTTGCAAAACAAAGTCGAACACATACTGTGTATTGCTATCGATAAAGCCAGTTGCCAGGAAGTGCAACAGATTGCTGATCAATTTCCTGCCGTCACAGCCAGTGCTGGTATTCATCCCAATGTTGAAGCTGATGAACAGTTCACTATTGATGAATTAGTTGAGGTTGCCAGCCATCCCAAAGTTATTGCTATTGGTGAAACCGGACTGGATTATTTCAGATCGGAAGGTGATTTAGACTGGCAACGTGAACGTTTTCGCGTGCATATTGAGGCTGCCAGACAGACCCAAAAACCATTGATCATCCATACCCGTGAAGCGCGTGAAGACACGATGGATATGCTGGAACAGCACAAAGCAGAAGATGCCGGTGGCATTATTCACTGCTTCACTGAAAACTGGGAAACCGCCAAACGCGCATTAGATATTGGTTTCTATATTTCGTTGTCCGGCATTGTCACTTTTAAAAGCGCTCGCGAATTACAAGATGTCGCCAAAAAACTGCCTTTAGATCGGATCTTGATTGAAACCGATTCACCCTATCTGGCACCGGTACCGCATCGAGGCAAAACCAATAAGCCGGTATTTGTAACGCATGTTGCTGAGTTTTTGGCTGATTTGCGTGGTGAGTCGGTCGAAGATATTGCCCGGCAAACGACCGCTAATTTTTACCGTTTATTTCCAAGCGCCACAGCAGTTTAGTACGATAAGATAATTAAAAACGATACTTTATGATTTGTTTTTAATTATATTTATCACGGGATGTGATGATGTCCCACTGTTAAAAAATTATCTGACGATGCCGTTATTTTAGCGTTCGGTGATAGCCTAACTTTTAACACCTGTGCGGGCAAAACGAAAGTGTATCCGGTTTTATTAGAAGCAAGCCTCCGTCAGCAAGTTATTAATGGGGTACCCGGTAAAATCAGTGGCGTTAGGGCAGGGCCAGATTACCGGCATTGTTGGCATAAGTTCCGTCACAGTTAGTGAACTTTAGTGAACTTTTATGTCATAGCGGTAACGGATCTCATCCGTTAACTTAATCTGCAGCAGATCAAAAAATTTGGCAAATATGATTGAAATCATTCAGGCAAGTGGTGCACAGGTATGATTGGTTGCAATGCCTGAACCCTAAATTTTACTGAGCCCACACGTCTTTCATCATGATCTGGCGGGCACCAATCAGTAGTCCCGAATTAAAATCCGACCCGATTCATCTTAATGTCATTGGTTATCGGTTAATGGCTGAGTCTATTTTGCATAAGTTGGCTGACAGCTGACAGTGGTGCATTTTCAGCTTCAACCTTAAGGCTGGGGTTCATATCGCCCAACTGCGCTGTAAATGATTTATCTAGAGCAACGATATCGCAACATTTCCGTCTTGTTGGACAAAAAGATAACCTCCAGCAGTGGTGATTCTGAAACATCTGCAGACCCTAGAGTGTTGTTGCCAGATAAATAATGACCATACCTTCAACAATACCTAACAAAATTATGCCGATGACAAACCACTGCCAAAGCGTAAATTTAGGTCGCATTAGTATTTTGTTTAATGACACTTTCTGCTAACCGCCATGGTTTGCCATTACAGATCGGAAAATTTAAACAACTGTCGGTACAGCCGCGACAAGGCAACCGTTCATTATTGGTTTCGTTGATTTTATTATCTGAAGCTTCAGACATCGCGAACGCATCCTGTATTTAATTACCAGACGCTAGGGTACGTAGAATATGATGAAATCTACGTCAAGAAATCGTATTTGTTATTAACAAGCGAACAATTCGATTTTTTTTCATGGCTATGCCAGTTTTAGCAATGGATTACCCCTCTTTTCCATCAGCCCTTGGGTTTATGAGTATAGGGGTGTATTTAATCAGGAACAGACCATAGGCGACGGTCCAGAACACAACACTAAGTAATATGATGTGTTGATAAATAGGCGCCAAAAACCATACCCCGAAAACGCGTAACAGTGCTGTCAGCGTTATCATCACTAAACTGATTGAGATTAAACGACTGGCAACCAGAGGACGCCCGGTATGACCCAGCGACACGCGTGACATCATACTCAAAATAAGAGTACCCATCGCGCCGGCAGTCAAACTATGCATTGCCACACTGGCGGGTATTTCAAAGCCGGCATGGTGCCCTGAAAACAACAAAAGTCCGATAACAATCCACCAATAGCCAAGTTGTAATGACCAAAGTAAAGGATGTTTGAAGGTCGAAAAAAATCGCCAACCGGCACATCGCCAGCCAAGTAAAACGGCCGCGATGCCGTAAATCAAACTAAGCAATACATCAGGTGCCTGCCAACTGACAGCCAGTAAAGATAAAAACAGCAAAGCCCAGAGTAAACCAAGCGCCATTCGGTCCAGCCATTTTTGTCTTGGTTTTGCCGGAATTTCCGTGGTGTTGGCAGTAAACATCGGAATAACCCGGCCACCGATAATTGCCATCATCACCGTGATCAACAGGACTGCACTGAACAGTGCCTGACTTTGCATAATGGGCTCATCATTCAGCACAGCGAAATGACTCATACCGTTACAGAACATCAACAGTAATAATCCTAGTACAGCAAAATAGTTACGACTTTGGTTGCGGATCAGTAAAGGTATAAACAGAAATAGTGCTGCAAGGGGAAAGAACAATAAATCCACAAATACGGTCAACATGCTCGGA